>NZ_JAYGIA010000009.1:0-28782 GCF_034931165.1 Synechococcus sp. BA-124 BA4
GGTGGAGGTACTGCAGCACCGTGGCCACCGCCAGCGGCAGACCGATCAGGGCCAGATAGACGCAGTAGAGCCCGGCGGTGCCGAGGATGCCCCGCCCCACCAGCAACCGCCGCCGCTGACCCCAGGGGTGGAGACCGGCCCGCCGCAGCATCCACCAGCTGATCAGCACGCTCACCACCGCCCGCGCCAGCACCACCTCCGCCACCGGCAGGCGCCCCCCCAGGGCCTTGACGCACACCCCCATCAGGCTGAAGGCCAGGGCGCTGGCGACCATCCACAGACCCGCCCGCCAGGCCGGGGGCTCGCCATGGGCGCGCTCGCCCCACTTCTGGTGTGGTGCGGCAGAATGGAGGCCAGAGCGACCCCAGCGGTAGCGCCATCCCTTGAGCCAGTCCCAGCCCCACGCCCGCCTCCACCCCCGCACGATCGAAGCGGTGAAGGAGCGCGCGGACATCGTCGATGTGGTGGGCGAGCACGTGGTGCTCAAGAAGAAGGGGCGGGAGTTCGTGGGGATCTGCCCCTTCCACGACGACAAATCGCCGTCGATGACGGTGTCGCCCGCCAAGCAGTTCTACTACTGCTTCTCCTGCGGGGCCGGCGGCAACGCCATCAAGTTCCTGATGGAGCTGCAGCGCACCAGCTTCAGCGAGGTGGTGCTGGATCTGGCGCGCAAGTACCAGCTGCCGGTGGAAACGGTGGATGGGCCGCAGCAGGAGCGGCTGCGCAGGCAGCTCTCCCGCCGTGAGGCCCTGCTGCGCGCCCTGAGCCTGGCCTCGGGCTGGTTCCGCAGTCAGCTGCGCAGCCCCGAAGGCGCCGGCGCCCTGACCTACCTCACCGGGGAGCGGGGTCTGAGCGAGGGCACGATCGACGCCTTCGACCTGGGCTACGCCCCCGAGAGCTGGGATGCGCTGCTCAGGCACCTCGGCCAGGTGGAGAACCTGCCGCCGGAGCTGCTGGAGGCGGCCGGGCTGGTGGTGCCGCGCAAGGGCGGCGACGGGTTCTACGACCGCTTCCGCCACCGGGTGATGGTGCCGATCCGCGACCGCCAGGGTCGGGTGATCGGCTTCGGCGGCCGCAGCCTTGATGGCGGTGAGCCGAAATACCTCAACTCCCCGGAAACGGAGGTGTTCGAGAAGGGCAAGCACCTGTTCGGCCTGGATCGTGCCAGCAACGCCATCCGCAAGGACGACCAGGCGGTGGTGGTGGAGGGTTACTTCGATGTGATCGCCCTCCACGCCGCCGGCATCACCAATGCGGTGGCGTCGCTGGGCACGGCGCTCAGCAGCCAGCAGATCACCCAGCTTTGCCGCTGCTGCGACAGCCGCCGCCTGGTGCTCAATTTCGACACCGATGGCGCCGGTGTGCGCGCCGCCCAGCGGGCGATCGGGGCGGTGGAGCAGCAGGCGCTGCAGGGGCAGCTGGAGCTGCGGGTGCTGCACCTGCCCGCCGGCAAGGACCCTGATGAATTCCTCAGGCAGCATGGCGCCGGCGAGTACCGCGCCCTGCTGGAGCGGGCACCCCTCTGGCTCGACTGGCAGATCGAGCAGGTTCTGGAGGACAAGGATCTGGCCCGCTCCGATCAGTTCCAGCAGGCGGTGGCTTCCCTGGTTGCCCTGCTGGGCAAGCTGCCCCAGAGCGCCGTGCGCAGCCATTACCTGCAGCAGGTGGCCGAGCGGCTCAGCGGCGGCCAGGCCCGGCTGGCCCAGAAGCTGGAAGAGGACCTGCGCCAGCAGGTGAAGGGTGAGCGCTGGCATGGCCGGGCCAGCCGCTGGGAGCAACCCGGGGAGATCGGCCTGCGCGAGCGCGCCGAAGCGGAGCTGCTGCGCCTCTACCTGCATGCGGGCCGTCACCGCGGCGCGATCCGCCGAGAGCTGCGCCAGCGGGAGCTGGAGGATTTCGCCATCGCCCACCACCGTCTGCTCTGGGCCAGCATCAGCGAACTGGAGGAAGACAACCTCGGCGTGGGCCGGCTGGAGGCGATCAACCGGGGCAGTGATCCGGGCGACGATCTGGCCGATCTGGATCTGCCGCGTCTCCTGAGCGACCGGCTGCTGGTGGAGGAAAGCGAGCTGCTGAATCGGCTCACCCCCCTGCTGGAGCCGAACGAACTGCAGCGCATGGCCCTGGCCGAACCCCTGCTGCAGCTGCGCGGCACCACGGCGGTGCTGGAGCGCCAGCGCAGCCTCAAGCGCTGCCGCCACCTGCTCGATGCCTGGGGATCCCAGCGGCTGGAAACGCTGGAGCGCTGCATCGCCCGCCTGCTGGAGGAGAGCGAGGCGGAAGCCAGCGCCGCCGCCGCCCTGAGCATGGAAAGCCGGATCGATTCGATGTTCAGCGAACTGAACGGCGATGCCCTGCGCTTCCAGGAGCTGTACTACAACGAACGTCGGCACATCCATCACCTCGACCAGCAGCGCTGCGCTGATCCCCTGGCGGCGGCACGGCTGGCCAGCTGAGCCGCACCCGCCTTCGCTCCGTAACGCCATGGCCCCAGGCAAACCGCGCGTCCGCATCAGCCCGGCGGAGGCCTTGGGCTTCGCCGGGCTGATGGCACTGGCGGGCCCCCTGGGAACCGCTTCCGCGCAGCCGAGCGGTCCGGCCCCCCGGATCCGGCAGACGGTGGCTCCGATCGCCACGCCGAACCGCCTCCTGGAGGACGCCCTGCGACAGGACCTGTTCCCCGTAGCGGTGGTGGACGACCAGGGCCATGGTCCCGACCCGGGCACGGCGGAATGGCGACAGGCCGAGATCCATCAGCGCCGCAACGCCTGCCGGGCGGCTGGCCCCTTGCGCTATGCCTACAACCGCATCGATCTGAACGGAGACCGGCGAGACGAGCTGGTGGCCACCGTGATCGGCCCTTACACCTGCGGCACCGGCGGCTGCAACGCCTATGTCTTCCAGAGCGGCCCCCAGAACAGTGTTCTGCGCCTGGTGTCCCGGATGTCGCTGTTCAAGCCGCCTCTGGTGGTGAGCGACCAGCGCCACAACGGCTGGAGAGACCTGATCAGCCGGGTGCGGATCGATGCGGGCCATGGCTACTACGCCCGTCTGCCCTTCAACGGCCGCGGCTATCCGAGCAACCCTTCAGCACCCCCCGCCGAGCCCCTGCGTCAAGCGGTCTGGGGCGTGGCCCTGCTCGACACCAACGACGACGCCAGCCCCACCCATCCCCTGCCCTGCGACAGGCCCGCCATCGCCGCCCCACCCCGCAGCCTCTGATCCAGGCAAGGCCTGGCTGCCCGCTGCTCAGAACTGGGTGGAACGCACCGGCTTGAGTTGCCACATCGCCTCGCCGGGCACCAGCTTGTACGTCACCTGGCGGGTGCCGCCGGTGGGCCTGGCCTTGCTGTCGCCGCTCCTGTAGACGGGGAAGCGCCGCACCAGGCTGGTCTCCACCACGGCGAACTGGTCGTGGCCCATGTAACCCCTGGCATCGTTGGAGCTCATGTCCTGCAGATGGATCGGCAGCAGGCCCCCGGCCCTGGTGGTGGTCCAGGCCTTCACGGAGCCGTAACTGCCGCTGCCGGCGCTCTGCACATAGACGAACAGATCAGGCAGCCCGTCGCTGTTGAGGTCCTCCACTTCGGCACCGACCACACGGCCCTCGACGGTCTCCTGGATGGACGGGAAGGCCTTGTCGCCGCGGCGGGCCTTCACCGTGAGCTGCTGGGTCGAGCCCTCACCGCTGGCTGTCACCGCGAAGCTGACTCCCTGGAGGCTGAGGTTGCTGCGGAACGGAGCCGCGAGCGCCGAAGCTCCGGCCAGAAGCAGAGCCGATCCGAGGGCCCATGACCCGAGACGCCCGATCCGATCGTGGTGAAGTGCCATGGCAGATGGTCCTGTTGCCCTGGCCATCATCGTCAGCGGCGGGTTCTCACAGTGACGGCCTTGCGCCACTGCGGAAGCCGATGCCCCTGCACCTCCGCCCCCCTCAGGCCCAGCAGGGAAAACGCCGGCAGGTCCCGACGCGATGCTGGGCGGCATGTTCTCTGGAACAGAACACTCCCACGCTCCTGTGGGAACCCTCGGTGGTGAACGGTGACCCTCCTCGCTGAACTCCTGGTCGGGCAACCGGGGCACTGTCTGATCGTGGCCCTGGTGCTGCTGGCGGGCTGGTCCCTGCTGTGGGCCTCCCTGGCCTGGGGGTTGTACGCCGCCTGGGAGGCGCTGGTGCAGCTGCGCACGCCGGAGGCCAACATCCGGGTGGATCTGCTGTTGATCTGGCCGTTGCTGGCCGCGCTGACGCTGGTCGGATTGATCAGCTGCACCATCGGGGCAAGACGCTGAGCTGGGTGCCACTCGGCGTGGCCTGGTCCTGAAAGATGTGTTATGAATGCTCTCTGGATTGCCCAGCGAGGCGGTTCGATCCGACCTTCAATGTCCACATCACCCATGGTTTGCAGCCTTCGTCACCACTCCGCAGCCCTTGGCGCGGGTCTTCTGCTGTCGGGCCTGTCCGCCCCCTTCGCGCCGGCAGCCATGGCCGAAGTCCTGGTCCGGGCCCAGGGCCGTTGCAAACTGATGAGCGGTGGGTACGAAGCCTTCAACGGACACTGCCTCTTCAAGCACAAGAAGGCTGGAAGCGTCGATGCCTATGTCGTGAAGCTCGACGACGGCACGGAGTTCAGCTTCTCGGGCCCCAACGTGCAGGCGCTGAGTGTGCAGACCTACGACGGCATTCGCAGCGTCAGTCACAGCATCCAACCGGACCATGAGGTCTTCAGCTGGAATGACGGCGAACCCCGAAAGCTCTCCGTTCGGCTCGACCGCGTCGAGAACCCCGACGTCCGTTTCGAGGATTCCGCCCAGAAGGCTGATTCCAGCACGCTCCTGGGTGCCGCGGTGGGTGCTCTGATCGGCGGGCTGATCTCCGGTAAGCCCATCACCACGACCGAGCCAGCCCGGGAGGGCGCTCCGGTCTCCGATCTGCAATCCCTGGTGGGCGCCAAAGGGGGCCAGGCCGAAGGAACCCTGACGTCCAAGGGCTACACCTACCGCGGCGGCACCAAGCTGGCCGACAGTTCCTTCAGCTACTGGCAGCAGCCCAGCACAAAAAACTGCGTGGCGATTCGCACCACCAACGGACGCTATCAGTCCATCACCTACACAACAAAGAGCGACTGCAACTGACCAGCGGCTGGATCAGCGGCTGAGATGTCCCCCCTGTGGCCCTAAGCCACAGGGGGATTGCTGGTGGCCTGACGTCGAGGCCAGCGGAGGTCAGGCGCGCTTGAGCAGGCGCAGGATCACCAGAAGGATCACGGCGCCAAGGGTGGCCACCACGATGCTGCCCAGCACGCCACCTCCGAAGGCTCCACCCAGACCGCCGAAGAACAGGCCACCGATCAGGGCTCCGATGATGCCGGCGACCAGATCACCGATCAGGCCGAAGCCACTTCTTTTGACCAGGACACCCGCCAGCCAGCCGGCGATCACGCCGACCAGCAGAAACCAGAGAACGTTCATAGGCACTCGCCGTTGGTCCTGACGATCAGTCACACCGTAGATGTGGGGCCAAGAGCTGCAATCAGCGGACCTGATCGCCTTAGAAACTCATTGTCAATCCTGACCCTTGATCACACCCATCGATCAGGCTGCACCAGGGAGCGTGGACATAGACCTGTGCCTGCCGCTGGTCAAAATCCCTCCAGCACGATCTTGCCGTGCACCTCACCCGAAGCGATCCGGGCATGGGCCTGCTCGAGGTTCGCGGCATTGATCGGCCGGAGAATCCCGGTGACGGTGGTGCGCAGCCGGCCGGCATCGATCTCATCGGCCACCTGATTGAGCAGGTGATGCTGCTCAATCATGTCTGGCGTCTGATGCAGCGCCCGGGCGAACATGTATTCCCAGTGCAGGCTGGCGGCCTTCGTTTTCATCTCGGCCATCGGCATCGGCTGATCTGTGGCCTCGATGCAGACGATGCCGCCCTGGGGACGGATCAGCTCCACGGCCTCAGGCCAGTGACCCATGTCGCTGAAGATGGCGATGTGATCCACAAAGCGAGGCCCGAGGGCACGCACCTGCTCCACCAACGGGCGGTGGTGATTGACCACATGCTGGGCACCGAGCTCCTGCACCCAGGCGATCGAGCTGGCCCGGGAAGCCGTGGCGATCACCGTGAGCCCGGCGCGGCTGGCGAGCTGAATGGCGATCGAGCCGACACCGCCGGCGGCACCGATCAGCAGGATCGTCTGACCCCTGGCGCTGCCATCACGGGGGATCCGCAGCCGGTGGAACAGGGATTCGAACGCGGTGATCGTGGTGAGCGGCAACGCCGCCGCTTCGGCGAAGGACAACGATCGAGGCTTGCGGCCCGCCAGTCGCTCATCCACCAGCTGGAACTCGGCATTGCTGCCAGGCCGTGTGATCTCCCCGGCGTAGAACACCGCATCCCCCACCCGGAACAGACTCACCTCGGCGCCCACCGCCCGCACCACCCCGCTGGCATCCCAGCCGAGCACCCGTGGGGCCGGTGAATCGGCGCCGGTGGCGTCGCGGACCTTGAGGTCCACCGGATTCACGGCGACGGCGGCCACCGCCACCAGCAGATCGTGGCTGCTGGGAGTGGGTATGGGCAGTTCACGGTCCTGAAGGCGGCGCGGATCGGACTCGTGCAGGGAGGCGCCGACGGTGACAGCCTTCATGGACATGGGAGAAAAGATCAGGGAGCAGGGCGGAAGCCAGGCTCGGCGCTCAGGAGATAAAAGTCGAGCTCAGATGTTGTGAAGGTGAAGGCCAGCTTGCCTGCCTTATCTCTACCACCAATGGCAAACATCATCCCACCCACCTTCCAGGCATAGGCACCTCTCCAGTGGTTGAGGCAGGAGGTGTCTTCACGAGGAGCACAGAATTCATTGAATTCTTATTCGCCCATGGAAGCATCGACTGCCGCTCAAGACGAGCGGCGAGAAGTGACTCTCATCATCCACCATAAGCTTCTGAGCCCGTCCGCTGGATCCTGAAGCTCGGCCCATGACCACCAAGGCAGTACAGGCACCCTAGTGCATGGCAAGCTTACCTAATTCACTGTCAAGCATGCTCACCATCTTATGAGCAGCGCCGGTCACTGCTTGCTCAGTTGTAAGCGCAAGTTCACTCACAGCTGTCGGTTCACGCCCAGCAAGCCGAGCTTCAAGTAGGCATCGCTTGTCAACCATGCCTGCTTTTGAGGTGCTGTCCTCGTCGCTGAGATGCACTTCCAGCCTGGTGATATGATCAGCGAAGCGTGCAAGAATACGATGAAGAGTGTCCTCAACATTCTGAGCCAGAGCTTCGTGCCCAGAGATATTCTTGTCTGTGTTGACCTGGATCTGCATGACGACTGCCTCGAGCGATAGTGAGCGTCGTGGGCTCAACTCACTACTAGCCAGATCCACACAAGATGCCAGTCATGACTTCACATCCCGTATAAGGCGCTCATTCCCTGGGACACTGCCTGCAGCCTGCGGTGGGTTGGGTTGACCGCCATTCGACAGCTTCGGACCCTGACATCAATGGTCTCAGTCGAGAGGAACAGGGTTGAACAAGTTGCAGATTTCACAAGAGTTACGCTTCATCGAACTGAGCGCCATTGACTATGCACCATTGCGAACCAATATCTCCTGAAGAAGCGGACCAGTCAGCTGACCTCAGTTTCCCAACGACTATTGTAATCTCAGATCAGCAATTACCCGGGATTCCGATAACCCGCCGGTCCGGAAGCGGGAGGGCGGTGCATCGGATCTGCTGATGGCGCGGGTTCGAGCACCGTGATCGGCGTCCCCTTCACCCCCGCGTAAACCACCACGATCTCGGCCGGTTCCGTGCCGTTGTTGCTGCCGTAGTGGGGCTGATTCACCATTTCGATCAGCCCGTCTCCCGCCTTCAGCTGCAACCTGGGGCCCGCCTCGCTGATCACCAGCAGCTGCCCGCGGATCAGCATGCCGGCGTTGATCACCGCGTGCATGTGCATCGGCAGCTCCATCCCAGGGGGAATCGTGATGTGCAGAACGGTGACTTCAGGCTCCCCACGGGGATAGGCGGGCAGCCGTGTGCCGTTCCAGGCCTTGCCTGATCGGACCAGTGTCTGCACCTTGATTCCGGGCAGTTCCCCACCAGCCTGCACCTTCGGGGCTGACAGCAGCAGACAGCCGCCGAGCAACATCATGGCCAGCCGGCGCTGCCAGATCTGGAGCCTCAGCAGGGGCCCTATCGCAGGACGGACGGGCATGGGAGGCACGAGATCAACGGCACGTCTGGGGGATTCGGCGCGGGAGTGTCTGGCCTCCATTGAATGATCGCAACCAGGCACAACCATCGGGGGACCGCGGTTATTCGTAGCCCGGCTCAGGCCGGGGTCACCCCCAGATAGGCAAAGGCAGCGTCCAGGGCAACCTCCTGACTGCTGTCCGACTCAAAGCCCCAGATCGTCACCAGGGCGGCGATGTCGGTTGGGGAGTAGGTGGTGTCGTAACCGCCGTTGCTGTTGGGGTTGTAGGACATCACGGTATCCGAAGTGTCATACAGAGAACTTGAAGGCCGCTCGTTCGGGTGCCTGAGGCCAAGCGTATGACCAACTTCGTGAACAAAGGTATTGGCATCGTACTGATTATCGCCGGTTTCCTTGACAAAAATCTCCCAGTCGTCGCCAGTCTGATGGGCCAGACCAACAACTCCAGGCAGGAGAACGGGAACATCTTCGACATAATAGATCGAGATGTAAGCCTCGTCCGGGTTATCAACAAAGACAAAGTCTGCATCGATGATCGGATCGATACCAGTGAAGACTGCCTGGCCGTAGCTTTCCTCGGTGCTGGTGAGCCCGACACTGTCGACCCTGCCACGATCCGAGGTGATCACGCCTGAATCAGTTTCGAAATAGATTTCCAGGGTTTCATCAGCACCCAGGATGGATTCATTGTAGGCCGTGAATCCCGGGCTGATCACCACCTCCGGCTCAGGAAAGAGATTGAAATCGGAGGCCTCGATTCTGAATCCCGGCGTGGAGATCGCTGCACTCGGCAGAAACGCGCTGCAGGCTTCCCAGGCCTGCCCAGTCAGTGAATCGACGATGGGCGCAGCGAAGGACTCCTCCATGAAGGAAAACTTCATCGACTCACGGGCAAAAACTGTTCAAGAGACTACCCGTGGCCCCACTTTGTTGCTGTGCCACAACAACATCCCCGTCGAACCGTTGCATTTCTTTGCCCTGGGCCGATCCATTCGCCAGGGACGCTGGTCCCTCTGGTCTGCACGCAGTGGACCGTCACTCGCAACCTCATGCTGGAGGAAGCCGCATCCTGGCTGTGGCCGCCGTCAGCATCATTCACTCAAGCCACTGGAATCATCGGATCGTTCTGAACGCACCGACGCCGATCGTGCCCCGTTGAACGCGTGTGGTCTGGATGCCTGAGGAGAAGGCCGCTACGCCGGAGCCTGAGCGCCTAAAGCCCATGGGCGTCGAGGTTGCGATGAGATTCAGGTCTGATCTGAGAAGCCCCTGTTCACACCTGAACGCAACACTCACAACACCAACCAAGCTCAAGAGCAGCAAGCATTCGAGACTCTCTCGGTACTCATCTGCCAATGATTCGCCCAAGCAGCCGACAAGTGCTGCAGTACAGCTATTGAACACTTCTCCAAACAGACCTTGCGCCCGTTAACGAAGCACAAGCGCCCGATCAGTCCCCCCCACAAGCGCACGTGTACTGACGCCCTTCGACAGATTCCTGGAGTTGCTGAGGAGCAGCCCGCATGATCAAGTGGCTGTGAGGTCGATGCAGATCTCCCTTCAGCGTACGTTCAGCCAGTCACTTGACTTGCAGTGCGAGGGCCCGATCGCGTGATGTGCGGTGGTGAGCAGCAACACAATGTTGAGCAGACCGAAGGTGCCAGCAGCAGCGTACCGAAATGATCAAAACCAGCCCGATTGACGTTCGGCACCCGACGATCCATGGGTCAGTAGCGCTCGGCAAGCACAACATTCACAATGCCCAGCGGCACATTGACCAGGAAAATGGTCCGCCAGCCGAGTCCGGCGATGAGCAGACCGCCGATCGAGGGACCAAGCGTGGTGCCGATCGCGGACATCGTTCCAAGCAACCCCATCGCGCTGCTGATCCTTGCTTTCGGCACCGTCTCACTGACGAGAGCAACGGTGAGAGCCATCATGATCGCGGCTCCGAGGCCCTGCAGGGCACGGGCGGCAATCAGCACCCGAGCGTGGGCGCGAGGCCACACAGAAGCGACGCAATCGTGAACAGGCTGATTCCAGCCAGTAACAGTCGTCGACGTCCAATGATGTCTCCGAGCAGTCCGACGCTGACGATCAGGGTGGTGATAGCGAGAAGATACGCCAGGACGATCCACTGGACGGACTGGAAAGAGGAGGAGAACGCCTGGGCCAGCGTCGGCCGGCCGGCATTGGCGATGCTCGTATCCAGCGAGGGCATAACATGGAGAGGGAGAGGCTGGCCGGCGCCCAGCGAACCGACGAAGTGCGTTCCGACGGTTCTGCAATGATTGGCTTCAAGGTTGCCTCATTATTTTGGTCTGTCTTGAAATCTCTCGACCTGGAACAGCCTTTCCTGACTGAGGGAGATGCACGTTATGTGCAGGCTGAATCAGCCCTCAGCCACAAGCCTGACCTGATTGAAATTCAGTGGCAGGCTGCACAATCTTCTGCCACGAAGGAGCTTGCTAGAACCCAGTATTCATCACAGTCAGGGGCAGAAGATTCTCCTATAAATAAATGTTTTCACGGGGATTCAGGCGCAATGCTGTGGCCGTGACCAGTGGTGCAGTCAATTGATCGGGCATGTGGACGAGCTGAACACAAGAGACGCGGCTGGACTGACAAAGCCGGGAGGGACGGTCTTCTGCTCGCGCGCGAATGTTGCGATGCAGTTGTCTCCAAAGGTCACGGTGCGTCGGCTGAGATCGATGGTGTTGAGAGAAGCCATGACCTTCGGATGTTGCTTGACGAACGCAACGATGACGTCGAGATCCTTCGCGTTTTGGTCTTGCGGTGGAAGAGCGGCAGATGCAGGCGAGGCAAGTGCTGCTCCGAGCAGCAGCCAGAGGACATGGTTCATGGACAGAGGACCTGCAGATTCATGGTGTTCGCGAGATGGTGATCACGAGGCCTGCCCCGCGCCGGAGTGGCAGGCAGTACGTCCAAGGTATAAGGATTCAGTGACTGAGAATTTCGGCTGAATGGCATCAGTCGAGCCGTCATCGACATGAAATCCAGTCGCAGACCCGCTGGAGCTGAGAAGCCTGAGGGACCCGGCAAACCAGCGCTTCTGGCGATCTTCGGGCCTCCGTTCATCCCCATCAGAATGGTCCCCATCACCCCCTGACGAGGCCATGCATGAACAAGCCGATCGTGGCGGCCAACACACCCATTGCCGTCGATCTGAAGAAGGGCAAAACCTACCTGTTCTGCACCTGTGGACGGTCGAAGGATCAACCGTTCTGCGACGGCTCCCACAAGGGCAGCGGGATATCACCCCTGCCGTTCACGGCCGACGATGAGGGAGAAGCCTGGCTCTGCCGCTGCAAACAGACGGCACAGGCACCCTATTGCGACGGCAGCCATGCCCAGGTTCCCGATGATCAGGTGGGGCAAAGCTTGTCGCTGAAGAGTTCAGCCGAGCAGGACCGGATGCCTGAACCCCATCCCACCCGGGAGGAACCCACAGTCAGCCTCATCCATGACCTTGCCGAGCATGGGCTCGAGCAGGTGGGGCCCCAGGGGCCGATCGCAGCGATGGGCGTTCCCCGCAGCGAGCTGCCCAACTGGGATCACCTCCAGATCCTGGTGGCCCAGCTGGCCAGGCAGCCTCTGCAGGACGACGTGCCCGTCGCCACGGAGCTGGTGCTGGGTCCGCAGGCCGCCAAGCCCCTGCACCTGCGGATTCCGCTGTTCGTGTCCGACATGAGTTTCGGCGCCCTCTCCGAGGAGGCGAAGGTGTCCCTGGCGCGGGGAGCCGAACAGGCTGGAACCGGGATCTGTTCCGGGGAGGGGGGCATGCTTCCCGAGGAGAAGGCGGCCAGCAGCCGCTATCTCTATGAGCTGGCCCCGGGACGATTCGGCTACCGGGAGGAGTTGCTCACCCAGGTCCAGGCGTTCCACTTCAAGTGCGGGCAGGCGGCGAAGACCGGAGCCGGAGGCCACCTGCCCGGCATCAAGACCACTGCCCGCATCGCTGCGCTGCGTGGCGTCCGCGTGGGCGAGGCGGTGATCTCTCCGCCAGCGTTCACGGATCTGACGACGGTGGATGATTTTCGGCGTTTCGCCGACGGGGTGCGGGAGATCAGCGGGGGGATCCCCGTGGGCTTCAAGATGAGTGCCCAGCACATCGAAGCCGATCTGGATTTCGCCCTTGATGCCGGAGCCGACTACATCATTCTCGATGGACGAGGAGGCGGTACGGGGGCGGCCCCCCTGCTGTTCCGTGATCACATCTCGGTACCGACGATCCCGGCCCTGGCTCGGGCACGCCGCCATCTGGATCGCCGTGGGGCCAGCGGCCGCGTGACCCTGATCATCACGGGCGGACTACGGACCCACGCGGACTTCATCAAGGCCATGGCCCTGGGTGCCGATGGGATCGCCCTGGCGAATGCCGCGATCCAGGCGATCGGCTGCGTCGGGGCCCGAATCTGCCACACAAACAACTGCCCGGCCGGCATCGCCACCCAGGATGAAACCCTGCGGCGGCGACTGAACATCGACCATGCCGCCGATCGTCTGGCCCGCTTTCTCGAGGCCAGCGTGCAGCTGATGCAGGTCATGGCCCGGGCCTGCGGTCACGCGGATCTCCACAGCTTCCACAGAGACGATCTGACCAGCTGGCATCAGGACATGGCGACGCTGGCCGGCATCGCCTGGAGCGGGGCGGAAGGCCAGTGAGCCCGCTCAGCGTGAGTGCCGGCGCGCCTTCACGTCTGTGCTTCGAGATCGCCCGGCTGCCAGGTCTGGTTGAACCAGGGCTCCAGAGGGCCATAGAGCCGCAGGATGACGTTGTACCCCCTGCCCGGCATCGTCTGCACCCAGTTGGCCTCCCTGCCGGCCGGCGCCTTCGGTCCGAACCAGATGGTCGTCGGACACATGATTGAGCGCGTTTCAACAGCCTACTGAAAATGAGGTGATTGACGCGATCAAACTCACAAACAGGGGCGGAGTAGAACGCCATAAACGATTGAATCGGGTTGCTTCTAATCTTTGTTGATTCTGGACTTCAGCTTCTCCAGCTCTTCCCTGAGTTCATCAAGGTTCCGTCTGGAGTCGTCGAGCTCAAGACGCCTGCGCTCCTGCTCTTCTCCCTGATAGTCCCTGAGAGATTTGAACATCAATCCACCACCGCCGGCGATCATCACCACCATGGTCATCAGGCTCCACAGGCTGGTGATTCTGAAGCTGAACAGCAGGCTCTGCAGCACTCCCACTCCAACCGCCGCCGAGGACGCCAACAGAAGAAACCAGCCCACCTTTCTGAACGAATCAGCCAACAGAAGCGCCACCCCGATCCCGAAGGGAATCATCAGCAATCCAAATCCCTCCCCCGCGCCAAAGGACAACAGTCCACCGAAGGAGGACCCCATCCCTCCACCGAAACGTCGCCCCCAACCCATCCCATGGATGCCAGTGCCTACCATCACCTGATTGCTGAACAGGAAAATACCTGCTGAAAACAGAGCACCTCCAATGAGGAACAGGACGAAGTCCTGAACTGGCTTGCGAATCATCATGGATGGGTGTCTTCAGCAATCCTCAGCAGCAGTCTGGCAGATGCCAACAGATTCAGGAATTCGTGGATCACAGCATTGGAGCCAATCGCTGCAGAATATAAGTTCGTAGCTCTCCACGACTCAACAGCAACGGACTGGTTCAGGCCAGCCACGGTCCCTGATCCCGGTCAATGCGTGGTTGCCTGTCCGACAAACACATCGTCACCCGAGAACGAATCCGCCATCAGCCACCAGGGCTGCACCTGTAATGTTTGAGGCTTGCGATGAGCACAGGAACAGGACACTGTCGGCAATGTCCTGGGGCGTGAGAATCCCACCCAGCGGTAAACCGGCAGCCAGGCTGTCCACGGTCATCGGAGCATCCGTCTGTGCTGTGCTCTCGAGGTGGCCTGTCAGCATCGGCGTCAGGACAGGCCCGGGAGACACCTCGTTGATCCTGACCCCCCACTGCGCGCACTCTGCCGCTGCCGAGCGCGTGAGCATGGTCAGAGCGCTCTTGCTGGCGTTGTAGAGGCTGTTCCCGCGGAACGCACGCTGTCAGGCAACCGAGCCGATGTTGGCGATCGCGTCCCCGCCGCCACGGCGCATCGCGCCCACCTCCTCTCACAGGCAGAGGAACAGGCCGCGAACATTCGTGCCGAAGATGAGGTCGAAATCCGCAGCGGTGTAGTCGAGGATGCCTGCGCTCCTGTCGACCCCCGCACAGTTCGCCGCACAGTCGATCCGTCCATAGCGATCCAGCACTGCTCGCAGGCCGTCCATGACCTGGGCCTCGTCGCCAAGGTCGATCGGCAAGAACAAAAAGCTTCCACCTTCAGCCTCCGCCAGGCGCTGCGATTCAGCCCCTTGTGCGGCATTCCGACCGCAGCCGATCACCGCTGCTCCCTCCCGTGCGAAAGCGAGTGCCACTCCCCGTCCGATGCCGGACGTCGCACCGGTGACGAAAGCGATCTTGCCTTCAAAGCGGCGGGAAGACATCGATCAAGTCCGTCCAGAGGGTGGTCTTCAAGGAAGCCCATGACGTCCGCCATTGAACGGTTGATCCGCACGAGCGTGCTGGCATCCTGACGTGATTCGCTCTATCCCAGAGCGCTCGGGCAAAAGTCTTATCATCGGCCGAGCACAGACGTTCAGCCACGTAACATCTCCGCGTTGTCTGCAGCCTCCTACTTGGCGTCGTCTTGTCGGATTGCCGATTCAATTTCGGCTCGCCAAAGGCTATAGGTGGCATCCGAGAAATGCACGCCATCAACGGTGTACCGGGTCAGAAGTAGTCCCCGTGGTGCGATGGTCGGATTCAAGTCGATGACGGGAATCCCTCTGGAACGAGCCAGCCGTTTAATGATCTGATTCGCGGGCGGGATGAACTGATTGGCCTCTGCTCGCGATGTGAACGGGATCAACGTGATGAACACCTGGGCCTTCGTCTGCTGCGCACGATCAAGCAGACTTGAATAATCCAACTCAAATTGTCTGGGATCAAACGTCTTGACTGAAAGAACGTCATTGGTTCCAGCAAGCATGAAGATTCGTTCTGGGGAGTATTGCTTGGCTTGCACAAGTTGATCTCCAATCTGTCGAACCGTGTATCCATCCTCAGCAAGATTGATGCTGCCCAGGGCAGCTCCCCAATGTCGCCCTGCTGACGTGATCGAGTCGCCGACATAGACAGAATGAATGCCGATCAGCCTTCCGCGCCAGCTCGTGACTATCTGCAGGGCTTCGTAGCGGACCTCTTCACTGCTGAGGGAGACCACGGCAAGGGGGAAGGCCAAAGTACAGACTGCGGCAACGGCAATACGGATGATGTTCTTGTGTTGAACCATGGTTCCCGCACTGAAGCCAAAGATCAGCGGCGGCGCAACACGGCCTCACCATCGCTGGGCCCACACCGGCGCAGAGGTTGGGTTTGGCTCGAAAAGCGCAAGATCCTCTTCAAAGAGTAGATCAGGGTTTTCACCATCCAGATCCCAGGCCTGGAGCGTCCCACCGCGTGTGGCCAGCAGAAGGTGTCCCTCCTGATCCCAGTCTGCCCACTGGACATGACTCAACGGCTGACTATCTTGATTTGTCTCCAGCCAGTAACTGATGCGCAGCCCGTCGACGGCCTGACCGATGCCAAACTCGCCCCCGGCCCAGCCGAGGCTCTCTGCACCGAGCAGGCGGTCTCCGCCAACCTGGCGTTCCAGATGCGGGCGTTCCTGGGGTGATCCCCGGCGTCATCCTGGGCTCGGCGGGGAGAGTCCTCGGTTTCCGTCCAGCCGCGTCGCCGTTCGTTGGCGAACTGAACCACGGGAATGGGGGCTAATCCATAAGGAATTGGCAACTGTCTGCCCTGCAAAATCTGATTGTCTTGATCTTCGGTGAAATAGAATCCGCGAGTCCAAGTCCCACACGTCCGAAGGGCGGCTAATGCCGTCAGCCACGGTAGCTTTGATACCGCCACGTAAGTTTCGCCGTACTCCCAGATAGCACTGGGTTTGTGTGCAAAGTAGCTCAGAAAACGACCATCCGGGGAGAGATCAGACCGTCGTGGAAAGATCCGGCCTCGAAACCATGCACCGGGTTCGTAACGTCTCTCTGCGAGATCCCAGCGGCCGACATGAGACCAGTTCGACGGTCCACGCCGAAACACAGCGATCACCGGCGCCTCTGTCGCCGGAATGCAGTAGATCCGAGGAGGGGGGATGTCCTTCATCGCCAACTTGTTTTTATCATCCAACAGCAAAGCTCACCAGCAGTCATTCCGCAGCGCTCCATGGGTACCGCTGAAACGTATTGTCAGCACATGTTTATGGACCCGTCACCTATTCATTAAGTATTCAGCAACAGCCTGATAGGCGGGCAATGAGGTTGGGTCAATCGTCGCGTTCCCAGCCGTGGGAAAAGACGCGAACCGCACGATGACCATGTCGGCAGTTGGATCCACGTAGATGGTTTGCCCATGAACACCACGTGCTGCAAAAGCGCCGTGCCTGTTATGAAGAACCCACCACATGCTACGGTAGCTTCCACCGGCAAGCGTTGCATAGCCAGCCTTGGCAAAGCCGGTCTTGTCGCCACCGGCCCGGATGTTCTCCGTCACTTCTTTCGGGAACAACCGTTGCCCATTGATCATGCCGCCGTTAAGCATGAGCAGCCCAAGACGCCCAAGGTCTCGCATGCCTGCACTGAGTCCGCCGCCGGCAAAAGGTGTCCCCTTGGCGTCCACGGTCATGTATCCATCCTGCTCCGCGCCCATTCGGCTCCAGATGCGCTCCGACAACAGCTGTGCAACATCCTTGCCCGTGACCCGCGACAGGATCCAACCAAGAGCGTCCGAGTTGATTGTCCTGTAGCCAAAAGCATCACCGTGTACGCCGTTCTGCTTGACAGTCTGGAGATACTCAAAGTAACCGTCAGGGCCCGCATAGTCCACTGGCTTCGGGAACGGGCTCGCTGCCTTTGAATAGACCCAGATATCCGCGTCTGGGTCAGAGTAGTCCTCGCTGTAATCGAGCGCCGTGGTCATGTCCATGACCTGACGCACGGTCGCGCTGCCGAATGCGCTGTCCTTCAGTTCTGGGATGATGGAAGACACCATTGCTCTTTCGTCGAGGCGCCCCTCGACCACGAGCATCTCGGCAAGGAGTCCTGTCATGGACTTGGTCATCGACATAGCGGCATGCTTGCCCATCTCGTCGAGACAGCCAGCATATTTCTCATAGACAATTCGATCTTTGTGGAGGATCAGAATGCCATCGGTAAAGGTTGCCGAAAGCGATTCCTTCCATGTCAAGGATTTTTCGCCACCCATAGGCGTGAAGGTCACGGCCTCAATACCGGCATCAATTGCGTAGGCGAGCGAAGTTAGCGAGCCGATGCCCCTGCTCACTTGCTTCGTGGGCATCAGTTCTCGAATGTGGCAGACCGTCCAACGCAACTTTGGGAAGCTAAAGAAATTGGATTCCGGCTGCATGATCAACTTCTCAGATGGAGAGGGAAATCCCTCCATCCAGCCCAACCGCGTGGGGTCAGAGTCCTCAGCATTCATGAATGAACTGGCTGGCGCATGGGCTTGCGCAACAAGGCTGAGCGTGGCCAGGAGATCTACGCCCAGCAAGAATGAAATTCGGATTAGACGTTTCATGCTGATACTGCCATGTGATTACTGGCATTCCTCTCATCAATCGATGCTAGCGCTCAGGATCAGAAGCGGGCCATGACTTTGGCATAGACAACACCATTCACTTCCGATTACTGAATCTTGATGGTGGGCCTCACCCATCGTTGAACTAGCGCGCGCGCCGGTCGTGCATGGCGACCCTGCCGTTGCGGAACGGCCTCGCCGAGATCAACTGAAGCGATCGCGTGCTGGGCAGCTCAGCCTCGTACAGCGTGGGCCGTGGCCGACGATCCTGGGATGGACGAGCAATTGATACTCGTCGATTAGATCCAGCTGGTTCAGCTCTGTCGCGAGCTTGCCGCTACCGAGGACGCCGCCTGGGGTCGCGTCCTCGAGCTTCTGTACGCCGGATCTCAGGTCGTCGGTGATGTGTTGGCTGTTGATCCATGGGAAGTCCTTTCGCGTCGAGGACACCACGTACTTAGGCTCGGTCTCCAGCTTTACCGCCCACTCGCGCATCGCCGGCTCTGCCTCCGTGTCGCCTCGGGCCACCGCTGGTCAGTAGATCTCCATCATCTCGTATAGGTGACACGGCCCCACAACATCGCCCCGCCTTCGTCCATGAGGCGTGTGAAGAAGGCGTGTGTCTCGTCGTCGACGATTCCTTCCTGGAGGTCGACATAACCGTCCAGTGTGACGTTGATACTGAAGATCAGGAGTCCCAAGATGTCCGGCCCAGATGTTGCCTCTGAGGCCTACCGCTCTTCATCACATACTCACAGGTGCTACCGCTGACGAGCATGGACCTGGAAGTGGGTCGAATGCATGATGCTGTTAGGCATTGCCTCTAAAATATCTAACCGCTAATCGAGATAAGGCTTCAACAAGCATGAAGGTTATCAAGACAAGTCCGATGATCAGCGGAAGTAGTGTCACTGAAGCGTGATTCGTGGCCGTGAGATCGTGCACGATTTAACCTGTGATAAAGCCTACTCTGGTTAACGCCATCACCAAGTAACCGCGACGGGTCATCTCTAGCCAAAAACGGAACCCGAACCCGGCAACGGCAAAAGAATTAGCCCCATTGACCTTTCGCTTGTCCGACGGATTCCGATCTGGGGGCTCGGCCGCGTCAACTTCGGGCTAACGATCAACATGACCGTCGATGTTCTTGTTCGCCGGTCTAGTTGATTTTCCTTGCTATATACACCCCATAGCCGAAGTACGTCTTGTACTTTTCGTAGAGTGCGATTTCTTTCTGCTCTACATCCGCTATCTCATGTGCTTCTTTGCTGTTCCCGTTGCGGCTCAAAAAATCACCTAGCCTCGCCTGGATGGGGCGGTAGTACTCGTCGAGCCAGCAGTGTTCTGGCAGCACGAAGTAGCCAACAGGAGAATAGCCATGCTTCTCCAGAACACCGATCTTTGCCGATGCCGTATTGATTTCTGGATACTCGCTATCCCAATATTGCTGAAGTTCCTCCGGTCGAGAGTCTGTCAGCCATGTAATCTCAGACGCAACCAGTAGACCTCCCGTTTTGAGGAAGCGTCGCCACTCAGCTACGCCCTTCTCGAATCCCATGTTGTAGATAGCTCCTTCCGACCAGATCACATCCAACTCCTCGTCGGCGAACGGCAGGTTCTCCATCGAGCATGGAAGTGTCGATATCATGTCAGCAACTCCCGAGTTCTTGGCTTCTTCATTCAAGACATCGAGCAAGTCCTGTAGGAAATCGACTGCCGTGATGTCGGACTTGTTCAAGAGTCGTGCAAGCAGGATTGTGGACGCGCCTGTTCCGCAACCGATATCTGCGACTTTCAGCGAGGCATCGCGGTCGATCATCGCGAGATTCAGAGCAAGCTCTGTCTCGGCATCACCCCCAGGGCCTTGTCGATGGCCTTGTTTATGCAGGTCGATCAGAAGAGTGTAGTCATCCATTGATTCATTTTCCTTTCATGGCGAACTTGTCATTGGACGGTTCCGAGAACCACCTGCCACCGTCTCCCGCATTCCGTGAACCACCTGTTCACTGCGATGCAGTCCGTAGGCCGGATCATCAACTCACTCCTCCAGCAGGGCCTGCTCGATGCGCCGATCAGGGATGATCCAGATCAGGGCCACCAGCACATAGATCGCCTGGGCCAGCCACGCCGCCGCGAAGGCCGCCAGCACGGCCAGGGCATACAGCAGCAGCGACAGTCGACCCTTCAGGTCGCGGCCGATGGCCTTGCGCAGCAGGGAGTTCTGGCCATCGTTGCGGATGATCGCCTGCTGCAGGATCCAGTAGGCCACCGCAGCCAGCAGCAGGTTGAGGCCGTAGACCGCCGTGGGCAGGGCGGCGTAGTGGTTTTCGCCGATCCAGCGGGTCGCGAAGGGAACCAGCGACAACCAGAAGAGCAGATGCAGATTGGCCCAGAGCACGCCACTGCTCACCCGCCGGCAGGCCTGCAGCAGGTGGTGATGGTTGTTCCAGTAGATGCCGACATACACGAAGCTCAGCACATAGCTGAAGAAGATCGGTGCCAGGGACAGCAGTGCCCAGACACCGTCCCCTTCCGGACTCTTGAGCTCCAGCACCATGATCGTGATGATGATCGCGAGCACCCCGTCACTGAAGGCTTCGAGGCGACCGCGACCCATGGCTGAGTTGCGGTTCACTCAGAACAACGACGAGCAGGTTCGGGTCGAGGTGAGTTTCATCAGTGACCACAGCGCACCGTATTGAGCCTGGGTGAGCGACAGCTCGGTCTGCATGCGCCGGCCCATCGGTGTGCCCGGCGCCGCCGTGGCCCCCAGTTCGGTGTTGATCACCGCCAGGCCCTGGCACATCTTGTCGATGTCGGGGTTGAGGTCAGTGCTGGCCCGGGCGGGCAGGCTCAGGCAGAGCAGGCTGATCACCAGGCCCGCTGGCCGGAATCGGCTGGTCATGAAGCTGGTTTGGCCAGGGGAAGGAGGCACTTGTCGGAATCGCAACCGGCAGGACCAGCTTCCATCAGTTCACCCTGGTCGTAACGCTGCAGTGCCTCGAAGAAATCAGCCGTGCGCCGGCGCGCCAGCACCTCCTGCTGCAGCCGGGTGTAGGTGGCCTGATCGATCGGCTCGAACGGCAGCCGCGGGAAGGTGGCATTGGCATCGAAGCGGGCCAGCAGCGCCGCCGAGATGTAGCCCTCGCCCTCATCGATCGCCTTGTGGATCGCCTCGGCCAGCGGCTCGATCTCGTTCTCGCGGAACTCCACCGTGGCGGAGGTGTTGTGGGCCGTGTAGTGCTTCTGCACCTGCATGTAGAAGTCGAACTGGGCCAGGGCCGAGAAGTTGTTGATCTCCACCGCATCAGCGCCGGGGATGTTCGCCCAGCTCACCTCGGTGGGGATCTCCACCAGCCATTCGCCGCAGCGTGGATCGAAGGGATCATCCAGCAGCCGTCCGTTCTCGTCCTTGTCGGATTGGCTCGGCACGATCGTGTAGCCGTAGTCCATGCAGGCCAGCGCCACCGGATCGTTCTTGCGGAAGGTGATGCGGCGGATGAAGCGCTGCGCCTTGGGCGGATGCCAGCCGGGGCTCGCGCCTGTGAGCAGGCTCTTGGTGCCGGCCGGTTGCACGGTGGTGCAGCGGTTGGGGCGGCGCAGGCCGTGGCGGTCGCAGTAGTCCCACACCGCTTCGTTCACGATCTGCTTCCAGCGGCCCAGATACTCCGCTTCCCGGGCTTTGAAGGCCAGGCCCTCCTCGGTTTCAGGTCGGCCCTGCTCCCACCAGCGCAGCCAGGGCGTGCCGAAGGCATGCACGAAGAAGTCGAACAGACCCGTGAAGCTCACCCCCACGATCGGATCCCAGGCCCGGCTCTGGCGGTAGCGCTCCACTTCGAAGTCGTGGTTGAGCAGGCAGGCCACCGCCAGCCCACCGGCCCTGAAGGCATCGGCCTGGGCCTGGTGATCCGCCGGATCGATCCGGTTCAGGTGGATTTCGGCCAGGTTGCAGTGGAAATCAGCGCCGAGGATCTCGCCGCAGGGATTCAGCCCGTAGCGCCCGAGCCGGTGCTCCAGCTCGGAGGCGCTGATCTCGGGGTGATGCAGTTGCAGCCAGCGGCCGGCCTCCTCGCGGCCCTGGTCCACGTAGATGTCGATGAACTCACCGCGCAGCTCAGGGGTGGGCAGCAGATCGGCATTGGAGCGGGCGATCGCTTCGGGGGCGAACTGGATCGCCCCTTCCCCGCTCTGGAACTGCTTGACCACCGCCTCGAGCACCACCTCCTTCGTGGGGCGGCTGTGGAACACCCGGGTGTGGTTGGCCATCCGCAGCGCATCGCGCTCGGGATCGATGCTCCAGTTGCCCTCGGCGTCCTGCTGCCAGAGGTTCTCCTTGGCGCCGGCGGCGGAGAGATCCTCGGCGGCGAACTGGCGCATGCCGGCGCTGCGGCGGATGTTGCCGGCCACGATCGTGACCGCCGCCTCATCGATCAGCAGGCAGCACTCCACCGAGGTGAGCCGGCGGCCGATGGCCTTGTTGAGGATCTGGGCCACGCGGCCGTAGAGGTCGCCCAGCTTGACGGGATTCGCCATGCCGCCGAAGCCCTTGAGCGTTTCACCCACCGGCCGCACATCGGAGAGATCCACGCTCACCCGGATCGGGCTGCCGGCCTCGAAGCGCTCGTCGCTGCAGAGTTCGAGCAGCAGCTGGTAGCTGTCGACCCAGCCGCGGCGGGTGTCACCCACCTTGATCGCCACCCGCTGCCCCTCCACCGTGTGGCTGGTGGCCTCCTGGCGCGCGCCGGCGGGGGTGAGGCCGATCGGCGTCACGCTCTCGATCACCAGCCGGTTGCGCACCAGCGGCAGGCGCTCGATCAGGTGCGGCTCGATGATGGCGCCGGTGCCGCAACCCATCATCGCCAGGTCCATCATCAGACCGAAGGCTTCCCAGTCGATCAGGTTGGTGGAGGTGCAGTTGTAGGCGCCGGAGAAATTGTGGCGCTGCTCGATCCAGGGGGTGCCGCCGATCCAGAGCCAGCGCCCCGAAGGCAGGGCCTGCTGGTGCTTCTGCATGCGCCGGATCAGCTCCACCTCCTGCGCATCGAGATGACCGAGCTGACGCAGCCCCTCGAGGTTGCGCTCGGAAACCTGGTGCCAGCTCTCGCGGCCGCCCGCGGTGCGGCGGGAATAGGTGCGGTAGAAGACCGGGTTCGCCGCCGGCGCGGTGGCCGGGAAATCGGGCTCCAGCAGGCCATGGGCACCGATCTGGCCGCCCTGGAGCCTCACGGCCTCAGCCTCCGGGCGCACCGTCCCGGCGGGATCGATCAGATCGGGACGCGCTGGGGTGAGGGTCACGGCGGAGAGGGTGGTCAGGTTGGTGAACCATACCGCCACCTGTGGGGGGTGCAAGCGGTGGCGGCCACCAGCGGCAGCGCCCCGGGATGGCCTGTCAGGCTGAGGCCATGACCAGCAGCAGCAGCACCAAGGAGGCCCTGAACGGGGCCGTGGACCCCGAGCAGCAGGCCCTGGCGGAGGCCGTGGCCCGGCGGCGCAATTTCGCGATCATTTCCCACCCCGACGCCGGCAAGACCACCCTCACCGAAAAGCTGCTGCTCTACGGCGGTGCCATCCAGCAGGCCGGGGCGGTGAAGGCCAAGGGCGAGCAGCGCAAGGTGACCTCCGACTGGATGGAGCTGGAGAAGCAGCGCGGCATCTCGATCACCTCCACCGTGCTCCAGTTCGACTACGACGGCAGCACGATCAACCTGCTCGACACCCCCGGCCACCAGGACTTCTCCGAAGACACCTACCGCACCCTGGCGGCCGCCGACAACGCGGTGATGCTCGAGGACGCCGCCAAGGGCCTCGAGCCCCAGACCCGCAAGCTGTTCGAGGTCTGCCGCATGCGGCGGATTCCGATCTTCACCTTCATCAACAAGATGGACCGTCCGGGGCGTGACCCCCTGGAGCTGATCGATGAGATCGAGAGCGAGCTGGGCCTCACCTGCTGGCCGGTGAACTGGCCGATCGGCAGCGGCGACCGCTTCCGCGGCGTGATCGACCGCCGCAGCCGCGATGTGATCCTGTTCGCCCGCGCCGAGCGGGGCCGCCAGGCCACCGAGCAGCGTCTGGCCGCCGGCAGCCCCGAACTGGCCGATCTGGTGGAGCCCGAGCTCCTGGCTCAGGCCCTCGAGGAACTGGAGCTGCTCGATGGCGCCGGTGCCGACCTCGACCTGGAACTGGTCCATGCCGGTGAGCTCTCGCCGGTGTACTTCGGCTCGGCGATGACCAACTTCGGCGTGCGCCCCTTCCTCGATGCCTTCCTGGAACTGGCCCAGCGGCCCGTGGCCCGCAGCAGCCACGACGGCCCCGTCGACCCCCTGCGGCCCGAGTTCAGCGGCTTCGTCTTCAAGCTGCAGGCCAACATGGATCCCCGCCACCGCGACCGCATCGCCTTCGTGCGCGTCTGCTCAGGCCATTTCGAGAAGGACATGACCGTGCGTCATGCCCGCAGCGGCCGCAGCATCCGTCTCTCGCGCCCCCAGAAGCTCTTCGGCCAGGACCGGGAAGTGGTCGAGGACGCCTACCCCGGCGACGTGATCGGCCTCAACAACCCCGGCATGTTCGCCATCGGCGACACCCTCTACGTCGGCGCCCGGGTGGAGTACGAGGGCATCCCCTGCTTCAGCCCGGAGATCTTCGCCTGGTTGCGCAACCCCAATCCCTCGGCCTTCAAGAGCTTCCGCAAGGGGGTCAACGAACTGCGCGAGGAGGGGGCCGTGCAGATCCTCTACGACACCGACGCCAGCAAGCGCGATCCGATCCTGGCGGCGGTGGGCCAGCTGCAGATGGAGGTGGTGCAGTACCGCCTCCAGAACGAGTACGGCGTCGAGACGCGGCTGGAGCCGCTGGGCTTCACCGTGGCGCGCTGGGTCACGGGCGGCTGGCCGGCCCTGGAGCGCGTGGGCCGCATCTTCAACTGCAAGACCGTGCGCGACGCCTGGGACCGGCCGGTGCTGCTGTTCAAGAACGAGTGGAACCTCAACCAGCTCAAGGAGGATCACCCCGAGCTCGGGCTCAGCGCCGTCGCGCCGGTGGTGAGCGGCGTCGAACCGATCGCGATCTGAGCCACAGCCTGGCGCCGGCCTCGCCAGAATCAATTGCAACGAAAGGTCAAGGTCACGGCCATGCCTCAGCCGATCTGGCTGGTTCGCCCCCGCAGGGATGGAGGTTCCGATTACGTCCGCTTCCTGCCCAGCCAGGAAGCCGTGGAAATCCGCGAAGGCAGTCACCTCCCCCCCCAGATGCCGCTGCTCAAGAGCCGCCGCTGGCTGGCGGTTGACGAAGCCGAGGCCCGGCGCCTCGAGCTACAGCAGGACGCGGGCTACCGCCGCAGCGAGCCCCTGTTCTGAGCCGCCGCCAGCGGCAGCGGCAGGTCTCAATCCACTCCTGACGGACAGCCACCGGCCCCGCGCCTCGATACGCTCGGGCCACGACCCAGCCCCACGCACCGGAGGCCATGACCAACGGTTCTGAACCAGCCCCCAGCGGCAGCCCCTACGAACGGCTCGGTGTCAGCCCCGACGCCAGCTTCGACGAGGTGCAGTCTGCCCGCCAGCATCAGCTCGAGGCGGTCGGCGACGACCCCCAGGCCCGCGCCAGGGTGGAGGCCGCCTACGACGCGGTGTTGATGGAGCGGCTGCGGGAGCGCCAGCAGGGCAAGGTGAGCAGCGCCGCGGTCACCGCCTCCAAGCGCGAGGAGCTCAAGCCCGTGCCGGCGCGGGTCCCCTCCCGGCCCTCCCTTCCCCAGCTGCCCTCCCTGCCCCAGCTCAACGGCGGCAACAAGCTGCAGGCCCCCAGCTTCTCCATGCCCAGCTTTGCCCTGGCGGAGGGCCGTGAGCGCTGGTTTCCCCTGGTGGCCGATGGGCTGCTGCTGCTGCTGGTCCTGATCACCCCGCCGGGTTCGGCCGAGGTGCTGCTGGCCCTGGCCACCGGGGTCACGGTGGTCAACCTCCGGCGCCGCAATGGCCGCTTCCTGGCCGCCGTGGGCTGGAGCTTCGCCCTGCTCAGCGTCGGCCTGCTGCTGGGAGGTCTGCTCACCCTCGGGCTCGATCCGGCCCTCCCGCTCGGTCTGCCCCTGGCCCTGAATCAGGTGCAGAGCCTGCCGGCCCTGATCCTGCTGCTGCTCGGCGCCCTGCTGATCGCCTAGGCCAGCGACAGCTCGGCGATCAGCTCCCGCAGCTCCCCTTCCTCCACGCCGTACACCTCATTGCAGAAGTGGCAGGTGAGCTCGGCGCGGCCGTCTTCGCGCAGGATCGAGGCGAGCTCCTGCTCACCCAGCAGCCGCAGGGCGTTGACACTGCGACGGCGGGTGCAGGGGCAGTGGAAGGTCACATCCTGACGGGCCTCGGCGTCCTCCAGCAGCTGGGGATCGAGGTCGGGAAAGATGTCTTCCAGCAGCAGTTTGAGGTCGTCCTTGCAGGCGGCCAGGCGAGCGCTGAATCCACTGATCTCCCGGCAACGCTCCTCCAGCAGCGCCACCAGCGCCGGCTCCCGCGCCGCCTTGGGCAGCACCTGAACCAGCACCCCGCCTGAGCAGCGCACGCCGCTGCTGTCGATCTGCTCACCCACGAACACCGCCGAGGGGGTCTGCTCGGAATGGAGCAGGTAGGAGGCAACGTCGTCGCCGATGCCGCCGCTCACCAGCTCCACCGTGCTGCTGAACGGCTCCCCCTTGCCCTGGTCACGCACCACATGCAGGTAGCCGGTGCCGGTGGCCTGGCGGAAGTCGAACTGATGCTGGCCGTCGGCCTCCTCGATCAGATCGAGCTCCAGGCCCGGATGGCCCACATAGCCGCGCACGCTGCCGTCGCGGCCCGCATCCACCATCAGCCCGCGCAGGGGCCCGTCCGACTGGATGCGCAGGTTCACCCGCCCGTGGGCCACCTTCATCGAGCTGGCCAGCAGCAGTCCCGCCGTCATCGCCCGCCCCAGCAGCGCCGTGGTCAGGTACGAGAGGCCATGGCGCCGCCGGGCGTAGCGGCTGGTGACCGTGGTGAGTGCCGCCACCAGGCGTATTCCTCCATCGGCCGCCGTGGCCCGCACCAACTGATCGGGCATCGCTGCGCCCTCCACCGACTCAGGGCATCGTACGGAGCGCCGGCAGGAGCTGAAGGCTCCCGTCGCTCAGGCGCCAGGCCCGCCCCACCACGCCCTGGAACACCTCCGGCTCATGGGTGACCACCAGCAGGGCCCGCTGACGGCCCAGCTGGGCGATCAGCTGCAGCACCTCATGGCGCACCGACCAGTCCAGCCCGGCGGTGGGCTCATCCAGCAGCAGCACCTTCGGGTCCCGCAGCAGCTGCACCGCCAGGGCCAGGCGCCGCTGCTGGCCGCCGCTGAGCCGCTCCGGCGCCTGCTGCAGCGACACACCCTGCAGACCCACCTGGCCCAGCACCGCCTCCACCCGCTCGCTCCCAAGCCGGCGTTGCCCCAGCTTCAGCTCCTGGCCCACGCTCAGGCCGAGGAAATGGCGTTCGGGGAACTGGAACACCAGCCCGCTCAGCCAGCGTCGCGCTCGGCCCGTCACCGGCTGTCCCTGCCAGAGGATCGTGCCGCCGCTGGGTTCCGCCAGCCCACTGATCAGCTCCAGCAGGGTGCTCTTGCCACTGCCACTGCGGCCGGCCACCAGCACCGGCTCGCCCACGGGCAGGGTAAGGCTGAGATCGCGCAGCACCGGCTCCGGCGTGGTGGCCGGGTGGTAGCGGACCGATCGGAGCTCCAGCATGGGGGACCACGGACCGCACCAGCTTGCAGCAGCCGCCACCGTGTTTGATGGGGTCACCAGTCGATGCTGGAAGGAGCAACGCCCATGGACATTCGCTTCCGCGAGGTGGATCCGTTCAACTGCTGGATCTGGTTGCGCTTCCCCAATCCGCCCGGACAGGGGGAGCGGGGTTACGTCGACACGGTCTTCGACAGCTGGTTCTTCCTGGGCAAGCTTGGGGGCTTCAACGCCGAATGCCTGCAGGTGCACGAGGAGGGGATCGACCTCAGCGCCATGCACTACGACATCGAGGCGGCCGAGGCGACCCTCCCCGCGCTGATGCACAGCATGGGTGAACCGGAGTACCGCGACGCCTGGTGCCGCTGCTGGGTCGACATGGGCACCAGCGACGGGGTGGCCCTCGATGTGCTCATCAACGCCCTGCGTCAGCTCGACAACGACGTGGTGGAGATCGAGGAGATCGTGATCGGCGGCGTCAATGACGACTGGCCGGTGGAGGAGGTGCCCGAGGCCCTCTTCCCCCACGGCGCCAACTGAGGCCCGTGGTGCGTGAGCTGCGCCGGCTGCTGATCGCCCCGGAGCGGCTGGCGGCCGGCACCACCCTGGCTCTGGCCCCCGAGGAGAGCCGCTATCTCAGCCGCGTGCTGCGCTACGGCCCCGGAGAGCGCTTCGCCGTGGTCGATGGCCAGGGGCAGCTCTGGAGTGCCGTGCTGCTCGACGGCCCCCAGGCCCGGCTGGAGCAGCCGCTTGATCAGCCCCTGCAACGCCGGGCAGCCGCCAGTCCCCGGCTGGAGCTGGCGGTGGCCATCCCCCGCCTCGACTTCGACGTGGTGGTGCGCATGGCCTGCGAGCTGGGGGTGGACCGCCTCCAGCCCCTGCTGGCCGAGCATGGGGCGCTGCGCGGCAGCTGGAAGGCGGCCCGCTGGAGCACGATCCTGCGCGAGGCCTGCGAGCAGTGCGAACGCCTCTGGCTGCCTCAGTTGCTGGAGCCTCTGGAGGCGATCACCTACCTGGGCCAACCGCGGACGGCGCTGGCGCTCCTGGCCACCACCCGAGCGGCGGAGCTGCCGGTGCTGGGGACTGCGCTGGCGCCGGTGTCAGCCGAGTCCCTGGAGAGGGTGGCGCTGGCGATCGGAGCGGAGGGCGGCTGGAGTCCAGCCGAGGCCGCGGCCGCTCAGTCCGCCGG
>NZ_JAYGIA010000010.1:0-28735 GCF_034931165.1 Synechococcus sp. BA-124 BA4
GACTGGCGGTGGTCCCGAGACTGGGCTGGCCGCTCGATCTCCGGCAGATCGAGCAGCTGAACCAACGGGGCGGCCGGGTGGAGGTGCTGCCCCTGCAGATCCCGGCCACGGCCAGCTCCGCCATCCGCCGCCACCCCGACCCCCAACTGGTGCCGCCGGAGCTCTGGCCGGTGCTGCTGGAGCAGAATCTCTACGGTCTGCGCTCCTGTCTGGCCAGCCGCCCTCCTCCGCGCTGATGCGTCTTGCCCTGGCACAGATCAATCCCCTTGTGGGGGATCTGCGCGGTAATGCCGCCCAGATGCTGGAGCACTGTCGGCGTGCCGCAGCGGCGGGTGCCGATCTGGTCATCACCCCGGAGCTTTCACTCTGGGGATACCCCCCACGGGATCTGCTGCTGCGACCCTCCCTGCTGCAGGAGCAAGGACGGGTGCTCGAGGCCCTCGCCGCCGAGCTGCCACCGGGACTGGGCCTGCTGCTGGGCCTGGTGGATCCGATCACCGGACGCGAGCTGCCGGCCCTGCACAACGCCGCCGCGCTGGTGCAACGGGACAGCTGGCGGGTGGTGGCGCGCAAACGGCTGCTGCCCAGCTACGACGTCTTCGATGAACGGCGCTACTTCCAGCCAGGTGACCAGGCCTGCCTGCTGGAGTGGCCGGTGGGCGATCGGGTCTGGCGGCTGGGTCTCACCATCTGCGAAGACCTCTGGGTGGAGGAGCGGGTTCAGGGGCACCGGCTGGCGGGTGCCGACCCGATCGCGGAGCTGGCACCCCAACGCCCCGACCTGCTGCTGAACCTCTCCGCCTCCCCCTTCGCCCAGGGCAAACCGGACTTGCGGCTGGAGCTGGCGGCGGCGGCGGCCGCCCGGTTGGGCTGTCCGGTGGTCTACGTGAACCAGGTGGGCGGCAACGACGAGCTGGTCTTCGACGGGGGCAGCTTCGTGATCGATCCCCAGGCCCGGGTGCTGCGTCAGCTGCCCTGCGCCCAGGTGGCCCTCGAGCTCTGGGAGCCCAGCCCCCCGGAGAGGCCAGAAGCGGCCCCAGCGTCGCCGCTGCCGGCGCCCCTGGAGCAGCTGTTCCGGGTGCTGGTGCTGGGAGTGCACGACTACGCCCGCAAATGCGGCTTCCAGCGGGTGGTGCTGGGATTGAGCGGTGGCATCGACTCGGCCCTTGTGGCCGTGATCGCGGCAGCAGCCCTCGGACCCGAGCAGGTGCAGGCCCTGCTGATGCCCTCCCCCTACAGCTCCGCAGGGTCACGGCTCGACGCGATCGATCTCGCCAACCGATTGGGACTCCCCCACCAGACGGTGGCGATCGAGCCCTTGATGGGGGCCTTCGACCGGAGCCTGGATCCCGTTCTGGGGGGGGCTCCCCGGGGGCTGACCGCCGAGAACCTGCAGTCGCGCATTCGCGGCACGCTGCTGATGGCGGTGGCCAACCAGCAGGGCCGCCTGCTGCTCTCGACCGGCAACAAGTCGGAGCTGGCGGTGGGCTACTGCACCCTCTACGGCGACATGAACGGCGGGCTCGCGGTGATCGGCGATCTCTACAAGACCACCGTGTTCCGGCTCTGTGAATGGCTCGACAGCGAGGCTGCAGCCGGTTGCCGCCAGGCCCTGGGCCTGCCCGCCAGGGACGAGCTGATCGGCGCCGCCATCCGCACCAAGCCCCCCAGCGCCGAACTGCGCCCCGACCAGCGCGACACCGATTCCCTGCCCGACTACGACCAGCTCGACCCCCTGCTCAGGGCCTACATCGAGGCGCTGCTCTCTCCGGAGGAGCTGATCGCCCAGGGGCAGGTGGATGGCGAGCTGGCCCAGCGCGTGTACCGGCTGCTGCGCACGGCCGAATTCAAACGCCGCCAGGCAGCACCTCTGCTGAAGGTGAGCGGCCGGGCGTTCGGCGGGGGCTGGCGCATGCCCATCGCCGCCGGCCCCCTCACCTGAGGGGTCAGTGCCCAATCCGTGGCGAAAGCTGGCGATCCGGCGGCCAGCCCGCCAACCTGGAAGGAGCTTCTCATTGGCATGGCCAGCATGGGCCCAGCGGCACCGATCGCGAGCATCGGTGTACCCAGGGAGATCAAACGGGATGAACAGCGGGTGGCCCTCAGCCCGGATGGGGTGAGGGAACTGGTGTCCCAGGGCCTTGAGGTGCGTGTCGAGGCGGGAGCAGGCCAGGGGGCCGGCATGGAGGACGCGAGCTATGCCGAGGCCGGAGCGCGCCTGGTGGGGCGCGATGAGGCCTGGGGCGCCCATCTGGTGGTGAAAGTGAAGGAACCACAGCCGGAGGAGTTCGCCTTCCTTCGGGGTGATCAGGTGCTGTTCACTTACCTGCACCTGGCGGCCTACCCCGAGGTAGGCCGTGCCCTGCTGGAGGCTGGCACCACCGGCGTGGCCTACGAAACCGTCCAGCTCGACAACGGCAACCTGCCGCTGCTGGCGCCGATGAGTGAAATCGCTGGTCGCCTGGCCGCCCAGGTGGGGGCCCATCTGCTCGAGAAACCCCATGGCGGCAGGGGGGTGCTCATGGGCGGCTGCGCCGGGGTGCGGCCGGCGCGGGTGATCGTGCTCGGGGCCGGCACCGTGGGCTGGCATGCCGCCCGTGTGGCCGCGGCCATGGATGCGGAGGTGTTCCTGCTGGATCACACTCCCCAGCGCCTGCGCCTGCTCGAACCCCAGCGGATCGGCCGGATGGTGAGCCTGGTGAGCAGCAACAGCCTGATCGAGCGGCTGGTGCCCAGCGCAGACCTGGTGGTGGGCGCCGTGCTCACCCCCGGCAGCCGTGCCCCCACCCTGGTGGAGGAGGACGTGGTGAAGCGGATGAAGCCAGGCTCGGTGATCGTCGATGTGGCCATCGATCAGGGGGGCTGCATCGCCACCAGCCGCGAGACCACCCACACCGATCCCGTGGTGACCATCCACGGTGTGCAGCACTACGCCGTGGGCAACATGCCCGGCGCCGTGCCCTTCACCTCCACCGAAGCCCTCGTCAGCGTCACTCTCCCCTACATCATGGGAATCGCCGGACGGGGACTGGTGGAGGCGGTCACCGAGCGGCCGGAGCTGCTCTCCGGCCTCAACACAGTGGATGGGGCCGTCTGCCATCCCGGAGTGGCCAAGGCCCTGGGGATGCCGACCCGCCATCCGATGGCCTGTCTGCGCTGAGCCACTCCAGGGCAGGCAAGGGCCGCCTCAGGGCCTCGGGCTGCAGGCCCTCGCGCAGGGCCAGCACCAGACCGGCGGCTTCCGCATAGCTGGCTGCGGCGATCGCGCGCAGCCCAAGACGCTCGGCGCTCACCTCCAGAAGGGACGGGTTGCCGTCCACGGCAATCAGGGGAACGCCACGCTCCGCGCAGGCCAGAACAGCCTCGCCGCCCATGGCTCCGGCCGGCACCACCACCGCGCCGATCCGGCTGGGATGAATCAGGGCCTCAGGAGGGAGGAGCTGAGGCCCGGACGCGGGCCCCAGGGCGATCAGATCGGGGGCGCGGCTCAGACCCACCAGCACGCAGGGGAGGAAGGTGTGGCCCAGTTCCTCGGCCGCAGCCAGGGGATTCAGCCCCGGATCCAGCGCCAGGGGGGCCAGGGCCGGGGCATGGGCGCAGGGAATCCCCAGCTGACGGCTGAGCAGATGGCTGATCACGGCCTCGGCACCGGCCAGGGCATCCACGCCGCTTCCCTGGCGGTAGGAGGCCAGGACCTCGCTGCCCATGTCATCCGGGAACCGGGCCACCACGGCGATCGCGGTGGCTCCGGCCTGATGCAGGCGTTCCCCCGCCCGGATCAGGGCATCCGGCCGGCCGATCCGGCCGCTGCTCACCCCGCTGGGGCCGAGCGAGAGGGTCACCTCCAGGGGAACGTCGGTGCTGAGCACAGGGCCGATCGCGAGGCCCAGGCTGGCGCGGCAGGCCTCGGCCACCTGCAGGTGACGCAGGCGCAGGTCCTCGTCGATGCCGGCATCGAGCAGCAGGCCCACCCGCTGTGACGCGACTGGAGCCAGAGCCAGGTCGCCCGCCGCGAAGCGATTGAGGGCCCAGCCCTCCACGTAGTGGATGCGCGGATCACTCCAGTAGAGGGCCGCGGCGTTGAGGGCATTGGGATGGGTGATCAGGCAACCGGAGGCTGCCGCCAGCAGCCTCGCCGCCGGCAGGCCATCGCCGGCATAACCACCGATGGCGCAGCCGATGCCGGTGGGGATCACCAGCAGGGTGGGCAGCGGCCTGCTCAAGGGCTCTGAAGCAGGACAGCTTCGACCCTCAGCCTCCGCCGCAGCTGGGAGCCCTCCTCAGCCGGCAGGGCGGCGGTGATGGCCCAGCGCAATGCCTCTCCCCGCTGCTTCCTCAGGGCTGAGCGCACCTGGGGAAGCAGCGGACCGGGAGCAGCCTCCATCCAGAAGTCCACGGTCTCGAGCTGGGGCACAGACGAAAGGTTCAGCGCTGGAACCGTCCGAACTGAGCCTCGTAGAGCGCATCCTCCTGGCCGGCCAACAGGTTCAGATCGCTGCGGGGATAGGCCACACAGAGCAGGGCATAGCCCTCGGCCTGCAAGTCGGCCTTGACACCCATCGCATCGGGCTGGTGTACGTCCCCCTGGAGCAGACGGGCAGCACACGTGGTGCAGACCCCGGAACAGCAGGAGCTGGGCAAGGGAACGCCGGCCTCCTCGGCCGCGGCGAGCACGGTCTGATCCGCCCGGCAGGAAAAGGTGTGGATCACGCCGCCGAGATCGGCGGTCACGGTGAAGCTGTCACTCATGGCGTGGGGGGTACGCGGCAGGGGGCTGTCGATCCAGCGGTTCACCCCTCCATCTTCCCGGACGGCGGGGCGGCATCGAGTGGCAGCTCCAGCCACTGGCCGGGATGGGGCGCCAGGTATTCCGCCGGCTGGGGCTGCCCGGGGCCACAGGCGGGAGCGGTGAGGCAGAGATCGAAGCTGATCGAGAGGCGCAGGTCCTCCTCGTCCTCGCTGGGCAACACGGCGTGGTCGGTGCTGGAGGGGAAGATCACCAGCAGACCCGCCTGCGGGGCCAGGTCGTGCCAGCCCGCATTGAGGGGATGGCATGAGGCGATCGGGCCGTCATGGCCCACCGCCAGGCCGGGCACGAGCTCATTGCTGCAGCGCCCGTCGAAGAGGCGCAGACAACCGCTGCGGCCGCTGCCATCGCCGTTGAGGTAGTACACGGCGCTGAGATGGGCATTGGGATGGTGGTGACGCCCCACCACCTGGCCCGGCTCGGCCACCACAGGCCAGCAGCGCTGCAGATGCAGCCTGATGCGCCGGAGATCGAAGCCGAGGGCCCGGAGGTAATGCTGGGCTTCGCAGGTCACCTGGTCCAGCAACCATCGGAACTCAGGCTGGTGATGCAACTGCCAGACACCATGAAAATCCCCGGTCCAGGCGCATGCTGGATCGGGGTTGGCGTCCAAGTCGCCGCGCAGGGCCAGCACCTGCTGCAGCATCAGAGCCGAGTCGAGAGGATCAGGCCGCAGTTGCACCCTGGCGACCGCCAGGGGGAACAGCCTGAGGAGGCCCCGATCCGTCTCAGGCCATGGCTGTGGAACCACCGACCACTTCCAGGATCTCCTGAGTGATGGCCGCCTGGCGGGCCTTGTTGTAGTCGAGGGTGAGGCTCTTGGCGAGGGCCTTGGCGTTGTCGCTGGCGTTGTTCATGGCCGTCATCCGGCTGGCCAGCTCACTGGCCGCTGCCTCCTGGAGGGAGCGCAGCAGCTGGTTCTCCAGATAGAGCGGCAGCAGAGCGTTGAGCAACTGATCCGGACTCTGCTCGAAAACGAAATCAGACTGGAGTACAGGCTCCTGGTTCGGAGCGGTGCCGCGCTCCACTGCCAGCTGTCCTTCACGGGTGGTGAGACGGAAGATCTCATCATCAGGACTGGCGATGCCCTGAGGGTCGAGAGGCAGCAGCGTCTGGGAGATCGGAGAACTGCTTACCAGGTTGACGAATTTGGTGTACACCATCTCCACACGGTCGGTGGATCCTGAGAGGAATTCAGCGAGGATCTGATCGCCGATGGCACGGGCTTCCTCGGCGTTCGGGACCTGATCGAGGCCTGTGAACGTGGCCGTGATCGGATAGGAGCGGTTCTGGAAGTAGGTGGTGGCCTTGCGGCCGATCAGGACGAGAGAAATCTCGAAGCCCTGCGCCTTCAGCTCCCCGAAGCGCTGCTCCGTGCGCTTGATGATGTTGGCGTTGTAGCCACCACAGAGACCCCGGTCGGCGCTGACCACCATCAGGGTGATATGGCTGACGGGGCGCTCCTGTTGGAGCAGGGGCGTGTTGGCGACATCTTCAAAGCGCATGCGTGATTGAAGATTCTCGAGAACCCGGGCCAGCCGATCAGCGAAGGGCCTAGAGCGCAGCACCTGTTCCTGGGCACGGCGTACCTTGGCGGCGGCCACCAGCCGCATGGCCTCGGTGATCTTGCGTGTGTTCTTGACCGAACTGATCCGGTCGCGGATTTCCTTGAGGTTGGCCATGGTAGGGGGACCTCAGGCTGCGGCCAGAAGGGTGGACTTGACGTCGGTGATGGCGTCCTTGAGCATCGACTCAGCCTCACTGCTGAGCTGCTTCTCGGTCTGCACCTTGGTGATGAACTCGGGCTTGTTGGTCTTGAGGTACTCGCGCAGTTCACGGCAGAACTGGACCACCTGATCCACAGGCACGTCATCGATCAGGCCCTTGACGCCGGCATACACCACAGCCACCTGTTCGGCCAGGAGAAGAGGGCTGAACTGAGGCTGCTTGAGCAATTCGCGCAAGCGCTTGCCCCGTCCGAGCTGTGCCTGGGTGGCGGCATCAAGATCGGAGGCGAACTGGGAGAAAGCGGCCAGTTCATCGAACTGAGCCAGCTCGAGCTTGAGCGTGCCGGCGATTTTCTTGATCGCCTTGGTCTGGGCGGCGCCACCCACCCGGCTCACCGAGATGCCCACGTTGATGGCAGGACGCAGACCGGAGTTGAACAGGTCGGAGCTCAGGAACACCTGGCCATCGGTGATCGAGATCACGTTGGTGGGGATGTAGGCCGACACGTCACCGGCCTGGGTCTCGATGATCGGCAGGGCGGTCATGCTGCCCTTGCCCATGGCGTCGGAGAGCTTGGCGGCCCGCTCGAGCAGACGGCTGTGGCAGTAGAAGACGTCGCCGGGATAGGCCTCACGGCCGGGGGGACGACGCAGCAGCAGCGACATCTGGCGATAGGCCTGCGCCTGCTTGGTCAGGTCGTCGTAAACCACCAGGGTGGCCTTGCCCTCGTACATGAAGGACTCGGCGATGGCGGCACCGGTATAGGGGGCCAGGTACTGGAGGGCCGCAGGCTCAGAGGCACTGGCGGCGACCACCACGGTGTAATCAAGGGCGCCGCGCTCACGCAGCACTTCGACCACGTTGGCCACCGAGGCCGACTTCTGGCCGATGGCGACGTAGACGCAGATCACATCCTCGCCCTTCTGGTTGAGAATGGTGTCGATGGCGATGGCGGTCTTGCCGGTCTGGCGGTCGCCGATGATCAGCTCGCGCTGGCCACGGCCAATGGGGATCATCGCGTCGATGGCCGTGATGCCGGTCTGCATCGGCTCGTGCACCGACTTGCGCTGAATGATGCCTGGCGCCATCGACTCGATCAGTCGAGTCGAGGTGGTGGCGATTTCACCCTTGCCGTCGATCGGCACCCCCAGGGGATTGATCACCCGGCCGAGCATCGCCTCGCCGACAGGCACCTCAGCGATCCGGCCGGTGGCCTTGACGGTGCTTCCTTCCTGAATACCGATGCCATCCGTCAACAGCACGACACCGACGTTGTCGTCCTCGAGGTTCAGGGCGATGCCCTCACTGCCATCATCGAACTGAACCAGCTCGCCGGACATGACCTGCTGAAGGCCATAGATCCGGGCGATGCCATCACCCACCGAAAGCACGGTTCCGACGTTGCTGACCGAAACGGACTTGTCGTAGTCCTCGATCTGCTGCTTGAGGATGGCGCTGATCTCGTCGGGGCGGATGGAAACCATGGGTGGAGATCCCCGGGCGGGGAGACGATGGAAGGAAGGAGAGAGGCGGTTGGTGGAGGAGGGCTAGCCGGCCTTGGCCAGCGCCAGTCCGAGACGGCGCACCTGGCCGGCCAGGCTGGCATCGATCACCTGGGACCCCACGCTGACGACGAAGCCACCGATGAGGGACGGATCGATATGGAGATCGAATTCGACCTTGTCTGTGCCGGCGACGGCCAGGACCTTGGTGTGCAGGGCTTGCTGCTGCTGCTCACTGAGGGGGGATGCGGACGTGATCCGGGCGAGGGCGATGCCGCGCTGCTCCCGGTAGAGCTCGAGGAACCGATCCAGCACCGCATCGAGGATCGCAATGCGCTGACGGTCGGCCAGCACCTTGAGAAGCGTCAGGAAGGTCGGGGTGATGTCGTTCCCGAAGAGGGTGACCAGGACTTTCCTTTTGGCCTCGGGTTCGAGCACCGGGGAGCTGAAGGCAGCCCGCAGCTCAGGGGAGGAATGCCAGACCTCCAGCAGATCCTTGGCCTCCTGGGCCACCTGATCGGTTTCCTGGCGCTGATCGACGACCTGAAGCAGGGCTTCGGCGTAGGGCGTGGAGATGGAATTGAGGAGCGGCATCAGGCTTGCCCGAGGCTGTTGATGGATTGGTCGATGAACCGGGCCTGAGCTTCGGCATCCAGCTTGCCGGGCAGGGAAGCGAGGGCCCGCTCGACGGCCCGGCGGGCGGCTTCGCGGCGCAGCAGTTCACTCACCCTGGAGGCTTCCGACTGAAGGTCGGCCACAGCACCCTGCTTGAGGCGAGCCATTTCCTCGACGGTCCGTCGCTCGGAATCGAGGCGCAGGGCATCGGCACGGGCCTTGGCATCACTGCGGATCTTCTCGGCCTTCTTCTGGGCATCGGCCAGATCCTGCTTGGCGGCCGCCAGGGCCACCGTGGTCTCCTGGAGGCGCTGCTCGGCATCCTGGAGATCGGAGAGAATGGCCGCACGCCTGGTTTCGAGGATGCCGCCGAGCACCTTGGGCAGAAACCAGACCAACGCGGCGATCACGATCGCCAGGTTGATGATGTTGGTGTCGAAGAGGTTGAGGTTGAGGCCGAAGCCCCCCTCACTGGCCAGAAGGGCCGGAATCGGGTTGACGATGCTCATTGGGCAGCCAGCAAACGGGTGACGATCAGATCGCCGAGCCGGTCGGCTTCACCATTGAGAGTGTCTTCAGCCAGGTTGCGCTGAATGTCGATCTCCCGCCGGGCGGCCTCGCGGCTGCCGTTCGCTTCCGCCTGGGCCGCGGCGAGGGCACTGCGATAGAGACGATCCATCTCCTGCTCGGCCTCCACGATCAGGGTCTGGGCCTGCTGGCGGGCTTCGCGCAGCTGATGGCGCAGATCAGCCTCCAGTCGCTCGGTCTGAGCCAGCTGCTGCTTGGCTTCGGCGCGGCTGGTGGAGATGTAGCTCTCACGCTCCTCGACGGTCTTGCCGACAGGGCGGAAAAAGAGAGCGTTGAGAATGAAGGTGAGGAGGACGACCTGCACCGCCATCAGCGGCAAGGTGGCATCGAGGTCGAAGAGACCTCCCTCGGGAGCACCTGCTGCGGCAAGCAGTAGCCAGCTGGTCATGGGGCGGGGACGCTGGAGGGATCGGGTGGACCGCGCCGACCTGGGGCCGGAGGGGAAGGATTGGAGACGTGCGACAAGGGATCGGGGACCGTGGCCTCAGCCCCGGTGCCCCGTTCCTGCCGGAGGCGATCAGCCGGCGAAGGGGTTCGCGAACAGCAGCACCAGTGCGACGACCAGGCCGTAGATGGTGAGCGCTTCCATGAACGCCAGGGAGAGCAGCAGGGTGCCGCGGATCTTGCCTTCGGCTTCAGGCTGGCGGGCGATGCCCTCGACGGCTCCGCCTGCAGCGGTGCCCTGGCCGATGCCGGGACCGATGGCGCCGAGGCCGACGGCCAGACCGGCAGCCACAACAGACGCTGCAGAAGTGATGGAATCCATGGTGGAACGTTGGGGATGTGGGGCGCCGGAAGAGCGCGGGTTGAACCTGGCGCCTGGGACATCTCCGCTTGGGAGACGGGCCCGGTTCAGACCGGACCTGCGCGCAGGAGATTTAGCAGAACGGCCGACCGGCCCGGAGGCAGCTGATCAGCCAAGAGAGATCAATGGTGCTCTTCGTGCACGGCCTCACCGATGTAGTAGGCGGCGAGAGTGGCGAAGATCAGGGCCTGAATGGCACTGGTGAACAGCCCCAGGAACATGGCCGGGAGGGGCACGACCAGGGGCACGAGGAAGGCCAGCACCGCCACCACCAGTTCGTCGGCAAGGATGTTGCCGAACAGACGGAAGGAGAGAGACAGAGGCTTGGTGAAATCCTCGACGATCTTGAACGGAAGCATGATCGGCGTGGGCTCCACGTAGTACTCGAAGTACCGGAAGCCCTTGCGGCTCAGGCCTGCATAGAAGTACGCCAGAGACACCAGCAACGCCAGGGCGATGGTGGTGTTGATGTCGGCGGTGGGAGCACCGAGCTCGCCGCTGGGCAGGTGAATCAGTTTCCAGGGCACCAGGGCACCGCCCCAGTTGCTCACGAAGATGAACAGAAACAGGGTGCCGATGAAGGGGAGCCAATCGCGGTAGGCCTTCTCGCCGATCTGTTCACGGGCCAGATCACGCAGATACCCCCAGATGAACTCCAGCAGGTTCTGCACACCCCGGGGGTCACGCTCCAGGTTGCGCGTGCCGGCCACGACGAGGGCCAGCAGCGCGCCTATGACGAGCCAGGAGCTCAGGAAGACCTGGCCATGGATCTGAAAACCACCGACGTGCCAGTAGAGGTGCTGACCCACCTCCAGTTCGGCGAAAGGAAGAGAAAGAGGCAACGGAACCATCGAGGGGTACAGAGGTGCCGCTGAAGCGACGGATGGGGTGATCAGGAGATCACAGGATCGCTGATCAGGGGCGGACGAAGGCCTGGAGCAGAAGCGCCGGCTTGTAGAGCAGGAACCCGATCAGGGCGGGAAGGATCTCGAGCTGCGGGATCCGGGAGCAGCCCAGCACGAGCACCACCGGAACCAGAAGCTGACCCTTTCCCACCTGCTTGGAGTCGGGACCGATACGACCCACGCTGCGAGCAAGAAGGCGCAGGTAGAGCATGCCGGAGACCGCTCCAACCGAGAGGCTCAGAGCTGTGGTCCGATCGAACAGGTAGGCCGCCACGGGGACTGCCAGCACTGAAACGAGCAGAGTGGACAGCAACAGACGCCGTTGCAGGCGCCGGTACTCGTCCATGCCGTTGTCCGGTGTCTCCGCCACGGGGGCGGACTCGGGGGATGGGGCCGGCGGCACCAGAATGGGGACCGCCAGATCTCTCCCGGCCAGGCCACGCAGCAAGGTCGACCGCAGATCAGAAGCCTCCTGGGGGGAGACCTCAGGGGAATCAGGCCCGGCTGGAGGGCCGGATGCGGGGGTGGCCTGCAAGCGCGTCAGCACATCGGAAAAGGCGCGCGGAATCTATCACAATGCTGTTACATGTCAGTGGCGGAGCGACCGCTGGCAGGGGCCAGCAGCAGCAGACGGCGGCTCCAGAGAGTGCGCGCCACGGAGGCCTGCTCAACCGGCGACCAGCCCAGGGGCAACCGGGCGATCGGAGTCGACTCCGGCGCGACCTCCACGGCCTTCAGCAGCGCCAGTTCCCGATCGTCGAGCTCGATCGGCCTCAGGTCAGGATCCAGCAGCGTGGCTCCCGGCCAGCCCCAGAGGCAGGGGTTGCGTCGTCCGCTGGCCGAGAGCAGCTCCTCGTCGCTGTCCCAGGTGCTGACGTGCAGCGGGTCTCGGCTGAGAAAGAACTCGAAGTGGCTGATGTCGGGATCGAGGCTTTCCACCAGGGCCCAGCGCTGTCGGTCGGGCAGGGCCCTGGCCCGCTCCAGCAGTTCCCCCTGCAGCAGGCGGGCCGGATCCCAGATCTCGGGGTTGGAGAAGCCGGCGAACTCGAGGCCGGCACTGGCCACGAAGCGGAAGAGGCCCGCCAGGTCGTAGCTGGTTTCCTGGGGATGGAGGTACATGTCGGCGAAATTGGCATCCGCCGCGGTGTCGAGGGCCCAGCGCTGCTCATGGTGGCGGCGCAGGCGGTTGGTGTCCGGCAGCTGCTCGAGCAGTGCGCGTCCCAGGCGCAGGCCGTCGCCATCGCCCACCACCTCCAGGGCCGTGAGCGCCCGCTGCACCCGGTGGATCTCCCAGCGGCCGCCATCGGCATACAGAAACAGATGGAGCAGGCCGCCGGGCCTGAGCAGTGACGCCAGGGCCTGCAGCCCCGCTTCGGGCTCACGCAGGTGGTGCAGCACCCCCACCGAATTGATCAGGTCGAAGGGGCCTTCACCCTCGAGCTCCAGCAGACTGCGCTGCTCGAGGCGCAGGGAGGAACAGTTCCGGGCGCCTCCGGAGCGGCGCAGACGCTCGCGGGCCACCTCCAGGGCACCCGCGCTGATGTCGACAGCGAGGATCTCCGCCCCGGGATTGAGGTGAGCCAGGTAGTCGGTGCTCACGCCTGTGCCGCAGCCGGCATCCAGCAGGCGCGGAGGCGGGCCCTCCTCCGGCAGCCGGCCTGTGCAGGCACTGCTGACGCAGGGGTAGCTCCAGCGCCAGTTGTAGCCGGGGGGAGGGCCATCCTGGAGTGGATCCCCGGGATAGGGGAAGCGGTCGTAGAAGGCGCTCACCGCCGGCGTGGCGGCATCGGCGGGGCCTGGGCTCATCGGCGAAGGGTTGCGGTCCATGGGGAGCTTTTCATGGGCCGGGCCCGGCCGAGGCCCATCCATGGCAGCCGGGGACGATCCGCGGGCAGTCCGCTGCAAACATTTGTTCATGCCAGGCGGGAGGACAGGACCACAGCCGTAACGTGACTCCGCCCGGTACACGCCCGTTCATGACCGTGACCGCCAGCAGCGGCAGCACCAGGGTCAGCCCCCAGCTCTACGACACCCTGCCGCTCTCCAGCGTCCGTCAGGCGGAGCAACAGGACCGCTTCCCCGAGAAGGTGGAGCTCGAGACCCTCCTCAACTTCTACCGGAGCGGCTCGGCCCGCGTGGAGGCGGCTCGGCTCATCTCCGCCAATGCCGACGCGATCGTCGCCAAGGCCGCCAACCGGATCTTCGCCGGCGGCACACCGCTCTCCTATCTCGATGCTCCGCTGACCCCCTTCAACGTGGGACAGACGGAAACGACACTTCTGGCCAGCGACCAGGTGGCCGCCGCCACCTCCGTGCGCACCTTCGCCCAGGGCAGTGGCGGCACCGGTCTGCTGGGCCGGATCCTCGAAGGGGTCCAGGCCGATGCCGATGTGCGTGTGGTGCTCCCTCCCGGCTTCAGCCCGATCAGCGTGGCCCGCTATGGCACCGAGCGCATGCGCAAGTCGCTGCGCGACATGGGCTGGTTCCTGCGCTACGTGGGCTATGCCCTGGTGGCCGGTGATCCCAGCATCCTCGAGGTGAACACCCGCGGCCTCCGCGACGTGCTCGAGAAGGCCTGCTCCCTCGCCGCCACCAACGTGGCCCTGCAGGAGATGCGCGCCGCCGCCGCCACCCTCTTCCGCAAGGACTCGGGGTCGAGGCAGCTGGTGATCGACTGCTTCAACGTTCTGCTCAAGGAGCTGGAGGTTCCCACCCCCTCCGCGCGTCAGCGTCTGGGAAGCCCCGAGAATCAGGGCCTCCAGCTGCCGGCCATCTACGCCCTGGCCGCCGAATCCCGCCAGCGTTTCGTGATGAAGCCCGGACTCTCCGGCCGCGAAAAGGCCGAGGTGATCCGTGCCGCCTATCGGCAGGTGTTCCAGCGCGACATCGTCAAGGGCTACTCCCAGGTGGTGGCGCCCGTGGAAGCCACCCAGGTGTCCCAGGGTCAGCTCTCGATGCGGGAGTTCATCCGTGCCCTCGGGCGCAGCAAGGAATACAGACGACAGTTCTACGGCCGCTTCTCCAACAGCCGGGTGGTGGAACTGGCCTTCCGCCATTTCCTCGGCCGAGGCGTGAGCACGATCGAGGAATTCCGTCGCTACTTCGCCATCGTCAGTCAGCAGGGACTGGCCGGCCTGGTCGATTCCCTGATCAACACCCAGGAGTACGCCCAGACCTTCGGGGAGGAGACCGTCCCCTACCTGCGCGGTCTCGGTGAAGAGGCCCAGGAGAGCGCCGGCTGGGGATCGAACCGCAAGCTGTTCCGCTTCAGTGCCCCCTTCGAAGGAGCCCCTCAGTACATCACCCTCTACGCCTCGTACCGCCAGCCCCTGCCCGATCAGCACCCCTACGGAGGAGGCAACGATCCCCTGGGTCTCAACTACGGGGCGATCTTCCCCTCGGGAACGGCCTCGGTGGCCACCCGGCCTGCCCCCTTCAACGACGACACCCGGCGCATCCTGGTGGGCAACGGCATGGCCGAGCCCGGTCAGATGGACAGCCCCCAGTTCCGGGCCTCCGTCCCCCGGCGTGTCGGTCCGAAGGTGGTGCGATTGCAGCAGATCGCCACCGGTGGCTCCTCGGTGCCCCGACGCGGTGGCCAACCCAGCATCCGCGGCACCGAATCCAGCACCCAGGCCGTGATCAGGGCCGTCTATGTGCAGGTGCTCGGCACCACCGGCTACGCCGGCGAGCAACTCAAGGTCGAGGAGATCAAGCTCGAAAACGGCGACATCAGCCTGCGCGAGTTCATTCGCCAGGTGGCTCGCTCGAACGCGTTCCGTCGCCGCTACTGGGCCAACCTCTACATCACCAAGGCCATCGAGGTGATGCACCGTCGTCTGCTGGGGCGGCCCACCTTCGGGCGGCGTGAGATCAACAGTTACTTCGATACGGCTGCGCGACTGGGCTTCTACGGCGTCGTCGACGCCATGGTCAACAGTCCGGAATACCTGGCGGCCTTCGGGGAGGACACCGTCCCCTACGAGCGCTTCGTCACCCCCTCCGACCTCAATGCCCGCAGGATTCCAGCCCTTCGCCGCGCCCTCGATCCCTCGGCCACTCCCGACCTCACCCCGGTGAGCCGGCCTCAGGTGGCTCCGTCGAACACCTTCCGCAGCAGTGGTGACATCACACCGCGCAACCTCCCCGACCGCCGCCTTCGTCAGGTGGTGGGTGGCTGGACGGCCCGTTTCGCCGAAGGTGAGGAGGCTCCCGCCACATCGGCAGTCAGCACCCCACAGAGCCTGCGGCAACCCCCCGAACCCACTCGCCGGTGGAGGATGTCTCCATCCAGTCCCGGCACGGCGTCCAGTGGCTGGAGTGCCAGCATCGGCCGCTCTGCTCGGGGCTCTGCCTCAGGGGCCCTCGGCCAGATGGCAGGCGGCTGGAGCGCCCAGGTCAGCGCCAATGGCTTCAGCGCAGCGGCGGCTCCCCAGCCCGGGGCCGCCATGTCCAAGGCCCTCGATGGAGCACGTCCCCAGGGCTTCAGCCGACGCCGCAGCCTCGGCCAGCCGGTGATGCTGCTTCCCGGAGCCGATGAGGCCATGCTCCAGCAGGTGATCGACGCCACCTACCGGCAACTGCTCAACCGGGTTCCCCTGGCCGCTGAGCGCCTGGGTGATGCCGAGTCGCAATTGCGCGATGGGCGTCTGTCGGTCTCTGAGTTCGTGGCGGTGATCGCCGGCTCCGATCTCTTCCAGCAACGGCTCAACCGCATGGCCCCGCTGCGGGCGGCCTCGGCCGCCTACCTCGCCCTGCTCGGCAGAGCCGCCCAGCCCAGGGAGGTGAGCCGCTACCTGGCCACCCGGGGCAAGAAGGGTCAGATGGCCGCCCTCGACGATCTGCTCTCCGCCAAGGAGTTCGCCAACAGCTTCGGTCGCGACACGGTTCCCTACCTCAGGGGCATGGCCACCGCTGATGGCATCCCCCTCGCTACGGTGAATCGCACGGCCCTGCTCTACGCCGGCAACGCCGGACTGACCCCGGCACCACGCGGGGCGATCTGAACCCGTGGCCATGACCCATCCCCCCGGACGGAAGTTCGGGGGATTTCTTCATGGAAAGATGATTTCTTCAGCTTCATCGTTGATCAGGAATGAGCCAGGGACGCGGCGACAGGCCTGCAAAGTGTGAACAAACTCAGAGGCTTTCCCTTAGGCGCAGAACAGGCCAGAGCCGTTGCCGGCCAAGGGGTTTGACCCAATCACATCGCCGTGAAGAACTGTTACCGGCCCAGGGAGGGGTGGCCCCCTCTGCCGCAGAATGACTCGGCGGTCGGCAAGCCTGATCGCCAGCCCACTCTCCCGATCAAACCGTCGGCGTTCACGTCAACGAAGTGAAGGAGCGAGGGGCATCCCTTACCCACCGGATATCGGTCTCCATTACGGCGACCGCTTGTTTCGAGGCAGAACTGCATGAGCATCGTCTCCAACTCGATCATCAACGCGGACGCCGAAGCCCGCTACCTCAGCCCTGGCGAACTCGACCAGATCAAGTCCTTCGTCGCCGGCGGTCAACGCCGTCTGCGCGTGGCTCAGGTCTTGGGTGAGAACCGCGAGCGCATTGTGAAGCAGGCCGGCGGCGCCCTCTTTCAGAAGCGTCCCGACCTGATCTCACCCGGCGGCAACGCCTACGGCGAGGAAATGACGGCCACCTGTCTTCGTGACGTCGACTACTACCTGCGCCTGGTGACCTACGGCGTGGTTGCGGGTGACGTCACCCCGATCGAAGAAATCGGCATCATCGGCGCTCGCGAGATGTATCGCGCGCTCGGCACTCCTCTGGAGGCCATGGCCGAGGTCGTCCGTGAGCTCAAGAACGCCTCCCTGGGGCTGCTCACGGGAGCCGACGCCGAAGAGGCAGGCTTCTACTTCGACTACGTCATCGGCGCCCTCTCCTGAGGCTTCGCCTCTCCTTGCCCACCGCCTCTTCCCAGGACACATGCAAGACGCGATCACCAACGTCATCAATCAGTCCGACGTCCAGGGTCTCTACCTGGACGATTCCTCGATCGGACGGCTGGAGCAGTATTTCTCCAGCGGCGAACTCCGTGTCCGCGCAGCGGCCACCGTCGGTGCCAACTCGGCAGCGATCATCAAGGAAGCCGTCGCCAAGACCCTGCTGTATTCGGACATCACCCGTCCGGGCGGCAACATGTACACCACCCGTCGCTATGCAGCCTGCATCCGCGACCTGGACTACTACCTGCGCTACGCCACCTACGCCATGCTGGCCGGTGACACCTCGATTCTCGACGAGCGGGTGCTGAACGGGCTTAAGGAGACCTACAACTCCCTGGGAGTGCCCATCGGCGCCACCGTCCAGTCGATCCAGGCCATCAAGGAAGCCGCTGCTTCGCTGGTGGGCCCCGAGGCCGGTCGTGAACTCGGCACCTACCTCGATTACATCAGCTCCGGCCTGGGCAACTGATCCCGACCCGACGCCCAACCCGCGAGGATCACCACATGCGCCTGTTCAAGATCACGGCCTGCATTCCCTGCCCTGAAAAGGTCAGGACCCAGCGGGAACTGCAGAACACCTTTTTCACCAAGTGGGTGCCCTACGAGAGCTGGTTCGCTGAACAGCAGCGGATCATGAAGCAGGGGGGCAAGATTCTCAAGGTTGAACTCGTCACGGGTCGCCGTCAGGTCAACGTCGGCAACTGACAGGTCTCAGAGCTCTCACTCCTGACTGGTCAATTCTGCACAGCCCGGCTATGGCCGGGCTTTTTTTTGTCCCTACCCCCTTCCCCCGAGGCTGCCGCCACGGCTGAATGGGGAACTGCGCCGCTGGCGCAAGTCCTTGCCGGCCATCATGACCCGACGCCCCAGGAGCCAAGCCAACTCTCGATCGCGCAACCAGCTGAGCGTGGCGGAGCCCAGCCAGTCTCCCCCGGCCCTGATCTGGTCCCAGTGGCCCGCGGAAGCCAGGCTGCTGCTGGTGATGGTGGCGATCTGGTGCGTGGCCGGACTGCTGATTCTCGGCTCGGCCAGCTGGTGGGTTGCCGCCCGTGAGAACGGGGATGCTGCCTTCTACATCAAACGCCAGGCCATCTGGCTGGTCGCCAGCTGGGGACTGCTCTGGCTGGCGATGCGCACCTCCCTGCGGCGCTGGCTGCGGCTTGCCGGCCCGGCGGTGCTGATCGGGGGGGCCCTGATTGCCTTCACCCTGGTGGCCGGCAGCACGGTCAATGGGGCCAGCCGCTGGCTGGTGATCGGACCGATCCAGATCCAGCCCTCCGAGCTGGTGAAACCCTTTGTGGTCTTGCAGGGGGCTTCCCTGTTCGCCCACTGGAAGCGCATCGGCCTGGATCAGAAAATGCTCTGGCTGGGCACCTTTGCCATCCTGCTGCTGCTGATCCTCAAGCAGCCCAACCTCAGCACCGCCGCTCTCACAGGATTGCTGCTCTGGTTCATGGCCCTGGCGGCCGGTCTGCCCCTGCTCTCGCTGCTGGGCACGGCGGCGGCCGGAGGAGCCCTGGGCATCGCCAGCATCATGGTGAACGAGTACCAGCGGTTACGGGTGGTCTCCTTCCTCAACCCCTGGCGCGACGCCCAGGGTGACGGCTACCAGCTGGTGCAGAGCCTGCTGGCGATCGGGTCCGGTGGGGTGCTGGGCGAGGGATACGGCCTCTCGACCCAGAAGCTGCAGTACCTGCCGATCCAGTCGACCGATTTCATCTTCGCGGTCTTCGCCGAGGAGTTCGGGTACGTGGGCTCTGTGGTGCTGTTGCTGTTCCTGATGCTGTTCGGTTTCGTGGGGCTGCGGGTGGCTCTGGGTTGCCGCAGCAATCAGCAACGGCTGGTGGCCATCGGAGCCACCACCCTGCTGGTGGGACAGTCGATCCTCAACATCGCCGTGGCCAGTGGCTCGATGCCCACCACGGGCCTGCCGTTGCCGATGATCAGCTACGGAGGCAACTCCCTGCTGGCCAGCCTGCTCACAGCCGGCCTGCTGATCCGCTGCTCGCTGGAATCCCGCGGCTGGGAGAGCCGTCCCCAGCGCAACCGATCGACCCCAGGTGACGGGTCCAGCCCCAACCCTGCCCCGATAGGCTGAGTCACCCTTCCGGATGACAGGCCTGCCCCTCTCGGATCTCGCCCTCTGGAGCGAGCAGCTGCTTCAGCGCTCCCTCTCATCGCCTGGGCCGCTGACCTTCACGGTGGTGTTCAGCGCTGGTCTGCTCACCAGTCTGGGCCCCTGTTCACTCTCGCTGCTGCCGATCACTGTGGCCTACATGGCCGGCTTCTCCAGCCAGGAGGCGCCTGGGCGGGCCTGGCAGCGCAGCCTCAGTTTCGCCGCAGGAATCGTGGCAGCCCTCGTGCTGCTGGGGGGGACCACCTCTCTGCTCGGGCGGCTCTACGGCCAGGTGCCCGGGGTGGTGCCCACCGTGGTGGCCCTGCTGGCGGTGGTGATGGGTCTGAACCTTCTGGGTCTTGTGCGGCTGCCCCTGCCTGCCGGTCCCGATCCCGAGCTGTGGCGGCAGCGGGTGCCAGCGCCTCTGGGCCCTCTGGCGGCCGGTGCCGCCTTTGGCCTGGCGGCCAGTCCCTGCACCACGCCGGTGCTGGCGGTGCTGCTTGCCTGGATCGCCCAGCAGGGACAGCCCATGGTGGGCATGCTGCTGCTCACCTGTTTCGGCGCGGGCCAGGTGATTCCCCTGATGCTGGCGGGCACGGCGGCTGCGGCCATGCCCCGACTGCTGGCCCTGCGGGAGGGCAGCCGCTGGATCCCGCCGATCAGTGGCGTGGTGCTGCTGGCCAGCGGCGGGCTGACCCTGCTGGCCCAGCTGCCATGAAGGTCCTCAGCCGCCTGGCCGCCTGGATCTCGGATCTGCGGCTGGCCATCGGACTGCTTCTGGTGATCGCCCTGGCCAGTGGCCTGGGCACGATCATTCCCCAGCAGGACACGGCCGAGGTGTACCACCAGGCCTACGACGCCCGCCCCTGGCTGGGGCTGCTGGATGGCGACTGGATCCTGAAGCTGGAGCTGGACCACGTCTATGCAAGCACCTGGTTCCTGGCCCTGCTGGCCTGGCTGGGGCTCTCGCTGGTGCTCTGCAGCTGGCGGCGCCAGTGGCCCGCCCTGCAGACGGCCCTGCGCTGGATCGACTACCGCTCCCCCCGTCAGCTGAGCAAGCTGAGCCTGGCCGAATCGCTGCCAACAGCCCAGCCCCGCGCCGACCTCGACACCCTCGCCCAGGTGCTGAAGAGCCAGCGCTGGCAGCTCAGGACCCAGAGTGATCGACTGGCCGCCAGACGCGGGATTCTCGGCCGGGTGGGGCCGCTGCTGGTCCATGCCGGCCTGGTGGTGCTGATGGTGGGGGCGTCCTGGGGGGCCCTGGCCGGACAACGGCTGGAGCGCTTCCTGGCCCCCGGCCACGACCTGCAACTGCTCAACCAGCGCGGTGAGAACCAGATGACCCTGGCGGTCGACGCGTTTCGGATCGAGCGCGATCCCGCCGGGCGGCCGGAGCAGTTCCGCTCCGAGCTGCGCCTGCTCGATGCCGAAGGAGAGCCCCTGCGGCGCAGCGAGATCAGCGTCAACCATCCCCTGCGCTTCCGTGGGATGACCGTCTATCAGGCCGACTGGGCCCTGGCGGCGATCACCGTGCAACTGGGGCGCAGCCCTCTGCTGCAGCTGCCGTTGCGCAGCCTCCCTGAGCTTGGGGACCAGGTGTGGGGCCTGGCCCTGCCCACCAGGCCGGACGGATCCGAACCGGTGCTGCTGGCCCTGGGCAGTGAGCTGGGCCCGATCGATGTTTACTCGGCCCAGGCCCAGCTGATCGGCCGGATCACCCCCGGGGGCGAGGCCCTGGAGATCGCCGGTCTACCGCTGAAGGTGGTGGAGGTGATGCCAGCCAGCGGGCTGCTGCTGAAGCGGGATCCGGGAGTCCCGCTGGTGTACGGCGGTTTTGCCATTGCCCTGCTGGGCGGGGGCCTGAGCCTGATCGCCACCCGTCAGCTCTGGGCCATCGCCGATGACGACCAGGGCCAGCTGCATGTGGGCGGGCTCTGCAATCGCAACCTCACGGCGCTGGCCAACGAACTGCCGCTGCTGCTGGAGCACCTGAGGGCGGGGGCTGAGCTCAGCAGGGCTGCCGCTGACCATGGCTGACCCGGATCACCGTGTGCACGTTGCCACGGGGATTGAAGTCGGCCTCCAGCTGCATCCAGACCGGCGCGGCGGCGGCCACAAGATCATCGAGGATGCGGTTGGCCACCTCCTCGTGGGAGATGCTGCGGTCGCGCCAGCTGTTCACGTAGAGCTTGAGGGCCTTGAGTTCGAGCACACTCGGGCCGGGCTGGTAGATGAGGCGCAGCACGGCGAAGTCGGGATAGCCGGAGAACGGGCACTTGCAGGTGAACTCCGGCAGCTCGATCGACACCTCATAGGCACGGCCGCGGCGGGGATTGTCGAAGCAGATCAGCGGGGCCTCCTCGCTGATCAGTCGCTCGCCATAGCGCGGGCGGACGGTCTCCTCCTGGACATCCACGGCTGAGGTGGCGCTGGAGGCGGAGCCTGAGCTGGCCGTGCTGGAGCTGGCAGGGAAGGACATCAGCGGTGAACGAACGGGAGACGACGGGAAACCGATCGTAGGAACGGCCTTTTCATGAAGAATACTGAAGCAGAGGATGATTTTGTTCGCTCTGAACAGTGCGATTCGCTAGAAATGGCCTGAAGGACAAAACGTTGGACATCTTTGGGAGGGCCCTTCAGCCCTCCTGTCGGAAGTAGCCCCACGCCAGGCGAAGCAACGCTCCTTCCCACGACTCGGCACCGCACCTGCGGGGACGGTGTGCTCCATCCCTTCGAGACTTCAGTCATGACCCAGGACCAACTTGTCTACCGGGGTGTCCCCTACGACACCCACCAGCACCAGGTGCTCCTCAGCGTCGAGCCGGTGGAGCATGTGTACCGAGGCGTTCACTACCGCATGCCGCTGAAGCATGAGCCCCAGCCCGTGGACGAAAGCCTCGAACTTCACTACCGCGGGCACAGCTATCACCACCGCCGGCAGCAGGCCCAGCGCGATCTGCAGGCGGCCTGACTCTCGCCCGCCGGATGGCGAGTAGCAACAGCTACGCCGGAGCCCAGCGCACTCAGGCCTAATGGCCGCAGTGCGCTGGGCTCCTTATGGACCTCCTCCTCGCCAGCAGTCATGGCGGTTTTCGCCTCAAGCCCCAGTCGGCCCTGGGGATGGTCTGGCTACAGACCCACTTCGACGATGCCGTGTGGTCCCACCTGGCCACCGGCAGAGTTCAGGTGAGTCCAAGCTCCGCCGATCGGCTTTGTCAGGATGCCCTGTCCGCGGGGCTCCGGGTCAACCGAATCCCCAACCTTTCCCTCCCTCTCAGCGATCCCTCCTGAGAGACTTGATCCGAACCATTGGAGACTCCATGAAAAAAGTTGAGGCCATCATTCGTCCGTTCAAGCTGGAAGATGTCAAGGTGGCTCTGGTGAATGCCGGCATCGTTGGCATGACGGTGAGTGAAGTGCGCGGCTTCGGCAGGCAGAAGGGCCAGGTGGAGCGCTACCGGGGTTCTGAATTCACCGTGGAATTCCTGCAGAAACTCAAGCTCGAAGTGGTGGTCGACGACGACCGGGTCGACACCGTGGTGACCGCCATCCAGGATGCAGCCCGCACGGGCGAGATCGGCGACGGCAAGATCTTCATCAGCTCCGTGGGCACGGTCATCCGCATCCGCACAGGCGACCGCGACAGCACCGCGATCTGACTCGGCGACCAGCCACCGCTTCAGCACGGTCCTGCCGGGGATCCCTTGGGGTCTCCGGCTTTTTATTTCGGACCGCTTGATGGTGGTCAGCCAGTCGTGAGGGTGCGTCTCACCAGGGCGCGGATCAAGTCGTCCGTCACCAGGGCATCCGCCGGTGCAGGATCCGAACGCAGCCAGAGCAGATATTCGTGGTTGCCGGCGGGACCTGTGAGCGGTGAGGCGATCAGGCCCCAGGCCCAGAGGCCAAGCGGGGCCGCGGCGACGATCACCGCCGTGATGGCCTCGGCATGGGCGACCGGGTCACGCACCACGCCGCCTTTGCCGACCCGCTCGCGACCCACCTCGAACTGGGGTTTCACCAGAAGCACGGCCTCGGCCCAGCCGGGCTGAAGCAGGGCTCGCAGAGCCGGCAGCACCAGGGCCAGGGAGATGAACGAGACGTCGGCGACCGCCAGGTCTGGCCAGGGATCCTCAGCGCCATAGAGCTGCTCGGGAGTGAGGCGGCGCAGGTTGGTGCGCTCGCGCAGCACCACCCGAGGGTCGGTGCGCAGGCTCCAGGCGGTCTGGCCGTAGCCCACATCGATGCCATACACCCGCTCGGCGCCGTGCTGGAGCAGGCAGTCGCTGAAGCCGCCGGTGGAGATGCCGCCATCGAGGCAGACGCGCCCCGGCACCTGCAGGGGGAAGGCCTCCAGGGCCGCCACCAGCTTCTCACCGCCACGGGAGACGAAGCGGGGCGGGTGCTCCACCTCGGGCCGCAGATCCGGGGCCACCTCCTGGCCGGGCTTGTCGAGCACCCGGTCGCCGCTGCGCACCCGTCCGGCACGGATCAGCTGCTGCGCCTGCTGACGGCTTGCTGCCAGGCCCAGCGCCACCAGATGCTGATCGAGCCGCTGCTTGCCTGCCATCGGGATCCCGTTGGGGTCGACCCATAGATTGACCAGGACGTTGCCACGCGCTGGCCTTGATCGAGCGTTACACCCTGCCCGAGATGGGCCGCATCTGGAGCGAAGAGGCCAAATTCCAGAGCTGGCTTGATGTGGAGATCGCCGCCTGCGACGCCAATTGCCAGCTGGGACGGGTGCCTCAGGACGCCATGGCTGAGATCCGGGCGCGGGCCCGCTTCGAGGTGCCCCGCATCCTGGAGATCGAGGCGGAGGTCCGCCATGACGTGATCGCCTTCCTCACCAACGTGAATGAGCACGTGGGCAATGCGGGCCGCTACATCCACGTGGGCATGACCAGCTCCGATGTGCTCGACACGGGCCTGGCCCTGCAGCTCAAGGCGTCGGTGGCGGCGCTGCGGGTCGAGCTCGATCAGCTGGCCACCGCGCTGAGGACCCTGGCCACGGAGCACAAGGACACGGTGATGATCGGTCGCTCCCATGCGATCCACGGCGAACCGATCACCTTCGGCTTCAAGGTGGCGGGCTGGCTGGCCGAAACAGAGCGGAACCGGGAGCGACTGGAGCGGCTGGCCCAGGTGGTGGCTGTGGGTCAGATCAGCGGGGCCATGGGCACCTACGCCAACACCGACCCCGAGGTGGAAGCCCTCACCTGCGCCAGCCTGGGCCTGGAACCTGACACCGCCAGCACCCAGGTGATCGGCCGTGACCGCCATGCGGAGTACGTGCAGACCCTGGCGCTGGTAGGCACCTCCCTGGAGCGGTTCTCCACTGAGATCCGCAATCTGCAACGCACCGATGTGCTGGAGGTGGAGGAGAACTTCGCCAAGGGGCAGAAGGGCAGCTCGGCGATGCCCCACAAGCGCAACCCCATTCGCAGCGAGCGGATCAGCGGCCTGGCGCGGGTGCTGCGCAGCTACACGATCGCCGCCCTGGAGAACGTGGCCCTCTGGCACGAGCGCGACATCAGCCACAGCTCTGTGGAGCGGATGATGCTGCCCGATTGCTCCTGCACCCTGCATTTCATGCTGCGGGAGATGACGGCGGTGGTGAAGGGTCTCGGGGTGTATCCCGAGAACATGAGCCGCAACCTGAATGTCTATGGCGGGGTGGTGTTCAGCCAGCGGGTGCTGCTGGCCCTCGTGGAGAGCGGCCTCAGCAGGGAAGATGCCTACCGGATCGTGCAGCGCCACGCCCACGACGCCTGGAACCGCGAGGGGGGCGACTTCCGGGCCAACCTGGCCGCCGACCCCGAGGTGAACTCACGGCTCAACGCTGATCAGCTCGAAGCGTGTTTCTCCTGCGATCTGCACCGCGCCCAGCTGGATGTGATCTGGGAGCGGGTTGGGATCTGAACCTGCTGGATCTGCACTCCCGCTGTGCTGGTGGCTGACGGCTGATGGCACCGCAAGGGCACCCTGATCAGGCCGTTTGGGGTGCTGCTGGGCGGGCCGTGGCCGGAGTGGCAGGAACGGGCGGCGGTAAGACGGGGGCCGCTTCGGCGCGCAGATCAAGAAATTCCGACACCGGAAAGCGGTTGATCGCCTGGAGTGCCTTGCGGGCGGTGGTCCGCAGCTGCTCACTGATCGCTTCGGCGTAGGGCACCTGGGCCAGCAGATCGACGGTGCGGCGCAGAATGCGCACGACGTCGCCTTCATCGAGGGAGGTGTTGGCGATCACGTCGTTCCAGCTGCTGCCGCGGGCCCAGGCATGGACCAGCCCCATCAGCTCGGGCTCCCACCAGGCCGGCACCACCACATGGGCCCGCTCCTGGTGGCGCAGCAGTTCCCGGCGCAGGCCGCTCAGATCGTGGAGGGCCTCCTCCGCCCGCGGCGGCGGAGGAAAACCGCTCCAGAGGTCGGGGCGGTTCACTTCGGTGCTGATCGCCTCGAACACCGCCGCCAGTTCCGCCGGGTTGAGTTCATCAAGGTGGCCGCTCATCAGGGCCAGACCCAGCCAGAGCTCGTTGTCGCCGCGCAGGGCGGCCACGGTGCGGCCCACCTCGGTGGGCTCCAGGCCATCGGCTCCGGCCAGCGCACCGAAGGCCCGCAGGATCTCAATCAGGGCCAGGAAGGTGTCCCAGTGGCGGTTGGCGCGGTGGTGCAGCAGCCTCTGGCGCTCCTCGATCTCCTCGCTCAGTTCCTCCATCCGCCGCCGCTGCTTCTTGAGCTGGCGCCGGTCGCCCCAGCGGTGGGCGGGATGCTGCTCGAGCTCCTCCTCCAGCCGCTGCACCAGCTCCGCCTGGCTGCGCACCTCCCCCGCCAGGTCGTACTGGGGGGTGTGCATGTCATGGCGGCGGGCCATCGAAGCCACCGCCAGGGCCAGACCACCGCTGGCGTTGTCGCCATGGCGAATCTCCCCGGCATGCTCCAGGTGGGGTGCCGCGATCGAGTCCACCTGCAGGCAGCTCAGCTCGGCATGGAGGCTCACCACCCCATGGCAGGGCACCAGGATCCAGACGTTCTCATCGGTGAGGCAGAGCAGCAGCGGGAACTGGCCGGAGCCCTTCTGCTTGGCCACGATCACCGCCGGGGTCACCCGGCCCCGCAGCGGGGGGGCCTTCAGGCTCACCAGAGTGCCCTCACTGGCGAACTGCAGCGCCAGGGTGAGTTCATGGGCCAGGGTTTCCTCAGCCTGCTGCTGCAGGATTCGCTGGATGCGCCGCTCCTCCCGCAGCCGCTCCCGCTGCTTCTCGTAGGCCTCGAAGTCATCCCAGGGGATGTCGGCGGTGGGACCCGCCAGCTGGGCCAGCTGGGCGCGCAGGGAGGCGATGCTGGATTCGTCCTCCACCAGATCCAGAGTGGCCAGATAGCGCCCGAAGCTGCGCTTCACCAGCTGTTTGGCCTTGGCCAGGTCGTAGCGCTGCAGGAGGTTCAGCACCATGCCGTAACTGGGGGTGAACTGGCTCACCAGCGGATCGGCTGGACTGGTGGCCAGCTGTCCCGCCTCGCGCACCCCCTCGAAACGGCTCTGCACCGTGACCACATAGCCCTGCACATCAAGGCCGCGCCGGCCGGCCCGGCCGGCCATCTGCAGGAACTCGCTGCCCATCAGCGGCCGGTGACCCCGCTCGGTGCGCTTCGAGAGAGCCGAGATCACCGTGGTGCGCGCGGGCATGTTGATGCCGGCGGCCAGGGTCTCGGTGGCGAAGACCACCTTGATCAACCCCTGCTGAAACAGCTCCTCGATCAGTTCCTTCCAGGCCGGCAGGACGCCGGCATGGTGGGCGGCGATGCCGCGGGTGAGAGCCTCGGCGTGGCCCCCCTCGCGCACCGCTTCCGGGGTGGCGGCCACGAAGGCATCGAGCCGGGCCACGATCAGGGCCTGCTCCGCCTCGCTCACCAGACAGACACGGCCCAGGTCGCGCACCGCCTTGTCGCAGGCGCGGCGGCTGAAGATGAAGTAGATCGCCGGCAGCATGTCGCGCTCGGCCATCTGGGCCACCACGAAGGGCAGTGGCGCCGCCTCCGGCTGGGGTGGTTTCGGGCTCCTGCCCTTGCGCCTCTCCCCCTTCGGCGCCCGCCACACCTTGCAGTTGGGGTGCAGACCCGTGCCCTGCTCGTTGAGCAGCGGGTGCAGTCCCTTGGCGCTGCAGAAACTGAAGGCCAGCGGCACCGGCCGGTGATCGCTGACCACCAGCGTGGTGGGGCCATGCACCCGCTCGATCCAGTCGGTGAGCTGCCCGGCGTTGGCCACCGTGGCCGAGAGGGCCACCAGCTGCACCGGCGGCGGGCAGTGGATGATCGATTCCTCCCAGACCGTGCCCCGCTGGGAGTCGTTCATGTAGTGGCACTCATCGAGCACCACCGCCTCCACATCAGCGAGGGGATCGTCTCCCCGGTCCACCTCCGCGTAGAGCATGTTGCGGAAGATCTCGGTCGTCATCACCACGATCGGCGCTTCGCGGTTCACGCTCAGGTCTCCGGTCATCAGCCCCACCTGATCAGCCCCGAACTGCTCGCGGAAATCGCGCAGCTTCTGGTTGGAGAGGGCCTTCAGCGGCGTGGTGTAGAACACCTTCTGGCCATGGGCCAGGGCCCGGTGGATGGCGTACTCGCCCACCAGGGTCTTGCCGGAGCCGGTGGGGGCGCTCACCACCACGGAATGGCCCTGGTTGAGGGCGTCGATCGCCTCCAGCTGGAAGGGATCGAGGGGGAACGGGAAGAGCTGATCGAGGGGGGGCACCTCACTGGGGACCACAGCCAGATCCTTGCTGGAGCCCAAAGACAGATCCTTCACCGCCTCAGGCCTGTAGCTCTCGGCCAAGGATGCTGGAACCGCCGCTGGAACCGCCGCCGGATCAGGAGGAGCGTTGGAACCGGCGGTTTGCATCACCCAATCTTATGGGCTGCCCAGCGAGCAGAGTGGTTGAAGTGCAACTGCCCTGGCGGTGCCTTCCGCGTGGCCCGTGATCCGCTCGATTCGATTCAGCAGGCCCTCGCGGGGGTGCCCGAGCAGCGTCGGCGAAGGCTGCGCACATTTCGCCCCGGCCCCGCCGCCACCCTCCTGCCCGTCGATGCCGGCCCACTCCGAAGGCCCCTGCTTGATCTCGCCAGCAACGACTACCTCGGGCTGAGCGCCCACCCCAGCCTGAAGGCGGCGGCCATGGCCGCCATCGGGAGCGAAGGGGTGGGCTCCGGCGGATCACGGCTGGTGAGCGGCACGCGCCCCTCTCACGTCCGGCTCGAGGCGGCCCTGGCCCAGTGGCTGGGTCGCGAGCGGGTCCTGCTCTTCCCCAGCGGCTTTCAGGCCAATCTGGCCGCGGTGCTGGCCCTGGCCGACCGCCACAGCGAGGTGATCGCCGACCGGCTGATCCACCACTCCCTGCTGGTGGGGATCCAGGCCAGCGGCGCCAGGCTGCGCCGCTTTCGTCACAACGATCGCTCCGACCTGCGCCGTCTGCTGGAGCGCGGAGCCCGCAGCGAGCCCGACCGGCGTCAGCTGGTGGTGAGCGAAAGCCTGTTCAGCATGGAGGGCACCAGCCCCGACCTGGCCGGCATCGCCGCAACCTGCAGGGAGTTCGGCGCCCTGCTGCTGGTGGATGAAGCCCACGCCCTCGGGCTGCTGGGCCCCGGTGGCCGCGGCCTGGCCTGGGGTCTGGCGGGGGTGAGCCTGGTGAGCGGCACCTTCGGCAAGGCCTTCGGC
>NZ_JAYGIA010000011.1:0-28593 GCF_034931165.1 Synechococcus sp. BA-124 BA4
GGGTCCTCACGGCCCAGGGAATACAGCGCGTCGGCGCTGGGGGGCGCCTGCGGGAACCGTTGCAGCAGCTCCTTCCACTCGGATGTGGCCGACAGGCCCTGGGCTTCCCGGGCCAGAGCCGCACGCTTCAGCGCCACAGGGGCCAGCGGGCCAGGCCCCCAGCCCTGTCCCTGCAGCAGCCGGCTCTGGCGGGATGGGTCGTCGCTGCTGCCGGCGGGCAGCAGCAGCAGGCTGGCCTCCCGGCGCCGCTCGGGATCGGGATCCCAGCGGCGGATCCTCTCCAGACTGAGAGCCGAGGTCTCGGGGGTGAGCAAAGACCGTTGCAGGAGCAGTTGGCGCCCCAGTAGCAGGAGTGCGGCGCTGCCCGCCACGGTGAGGGCCAGGGTCAGCGGCCCGCGGCGGCCGGCAGGGGACGGGTTCGGCACGGACAGGGCGGGGCAGGCCGCTGGGGCTTTGGCATTCTGGGGTTCGCCTCTCCCGGTTAGGCCTTTGCCGATCACCAGGCCCCGCTGGTCGAGCACCCTCCCCGGCGCCGCCGGGCGGCGCCGGGCTCTTCTGGTGCTCGGCGTGGCGGTGGCGGTCTATCTGCTGCGGCCGCTGGTGCCCCTGCTCTGGCTGCCGGGATGGGTGGTGGGTGGTCTGCTGCTGTGGGCGGTTGTCGAGCTGCTGCGCTGGGCCTGGTGGCCGAGGCGCTGGCGCTGAGGCTGGAGCGGGAGAGTTTGGATGCGGGAGCCGTGGTCGTGGCTGCCGATCGGCTTAGCCTGGACCCCTTCCTTCCCCCCCTGATGCTGGAGCTGGCTTCTTCCCCCATCGGTGCTCCCCTCGGGGAGGGTTGCACCGGGTTCGGCACCGACGGCATCCGGGGGCAGGTGGGCAGCCTGATCACACCGCTGCTGGCCCTGCAGATGGGCTATTGGTGCGGTCGGGTGCTGCCGCCGGAGCGCCCCGTCCTGATCGGCATGGACTCCCGCAACAGCGGGCCGATGCTGGCCGCCGCCCTCACCGCCGGTCTGACCGCCGCCGGGCGCGAGGTGTGGAATCTGGGGCTTTGCCCCACTCCCGCCGTGCCCGGCACGATCCGACGGGTCGGTGCTGCCGGTGGCCTGATGGTCTCCGCCAGCCACAATCCCCCCGGCGACAACGGCATCAAGGTCTTCGGGCCCTCCGGCGACAAGATCGACCGAACCCTGCAGGCGGCGATCGAAGCGGGGCTGCGTGGACAGGAGACGGTCACGATCCAGGCCACCGGTCTGAGCGGACCCCGCGGCTGCGGGCCGGCCCATCAGCGGGAGGATCTGCTCGAGGGTTACCGCGAAGCGTTGATCTCCAGCGTTGGCGGGCGGCGCCTCGACGGCTGCCGCATCGTGCTGGATCTCTGCTGGGGCTCAGCCACTGCCTGCGGGGCCTCGGTGTTCAGGGCCCTGGGGGCGGACCTGACTGTCCTGCACGGCGAACCCGATGGACAGCGCATCAACGTGTCCTGCGGGAGCACCCACCTGGAAGCCCTGCGCCAGGCGGTGCTGCAATCGGGTGCCGAGATGGGCTTTGCCTTCGATGGCGATGCCGACCGGATGATGGCGGTGGATGGCAAGGGCCGGGTGGTGGATGGCGACCAGGTCCTCTATCTCTGGGGCGGTGCCCTGCTGGAGAGCGGCGATCTCCCCGGCCGGCTGCTGGTGGCCACCGTCATGTCGAACCTGGGCTTCGAGAGGGCCTGGCAGGCCAGGGGCGGGTTGCTGCAGCGCACCGATGTGGGTGACCAGCACGTGCACGCCGCCATGGAAGCGAGCGGGGCCGGCCTGGGTGGGGAACAGTCGGGTCACATCCTCTCGGCCCAGCACGGCATGAGCGGCGATGGGCTGCTCACCGCCCTGCAGGTGGCCACGCTGATCCACAACGGCGGGTGTTCGCTGGCCGACTGGATGGAAGCCAGTTTCGAGCCTTACCCCCAGGCCCTGGTCAACGTCATCGTTCCCGACAGGAGCAGCCGCCAGCAGTGGCAGCGCTGCGACCCCCTGCGCCAGGCCGTTGAACAGGCCGAGACGGCCATGGCCGGCAGCGGTCGGGTGCTGGTGCGCGCCAGCGGCACCGAACCGCTGCTGCGGGTGATGGTGGAGGCGGCGGAGCAGGAGGCTGTCGATCACTGGTCGTCGCACCTGGCTGCCCTGGCCTCGGCTCACCTCAACCGGAGCTGAGCCCAGCACCGCCTGCCTCCTGCCCCAGCAGCTCTGCGGCCAGCTGCAAGGCCCCCTGGCAGGCATCTCCGCGGGGGGGGACCGGTCGTGCCTGCGGAACGACCAGTTTCAGGCTGCGCTGATACGCCGCATTGAAACGGCTGAGGTGGCCGAGGGCCCCGCCGAGGCCGCAGACGTCGCTGTCTTCGAGCCCCAGGCTCCGGGCCACGCCCGCCACCAGCTGGGCCAGGGCCCTGGCCGAGTGCTCCAGCACCGCGTTGGCGTCGGGATCCTCCGCTTCCGCCAGGGCATCGACCTCCGGGGCCAGGCGAGCGAAGCCGGCGGCTCCGAAGCCTGGATCCACCACCATCGCCTTGATCCGCTGAGGTGTCACGGGGCCGTCCCCCAGGGCGGCCCAGAGGCGGCCGCGAAAGCCGCTGTCGGGCCGGCGTCCGTCGGCCATCTCCAGCGAGAGAGCCAGGGCATCGCGGCCGATGTCGCAGGCGGAGCCTGCGCGATCCAGCAGCCAGCCCCAGCCGCCGCAGCGGTGCTCCTCCCCCCGGCTGTTGCGCCCCAGGGCGATGCAGCCGGTGCCGCTGATCACCACGATGCCCGGGCCCCCTCCGAAGGCTCCATGCAGGGCGGTGCGCTCATCACCGCTCACCAGCACATGCTGCGTGGGCAGGCCGAGGGCGGCGGCGGCGAGGCCTGTGCCGCGCTGCTGCACCGCGCTGCCCTGCTCGATGCCGCTGGCGCCAACGGCGGCCGCCTGGAGTGCTGTGGCCAGGGCATGGACCTCGCCCCTGCTGGCCGCAACGGTGCGGGCCCGCTCAAGGCTGATGCCCAGGGCGGCGCTGAAGCGCTCCTCGCCAGCGGCGGCGGCCAGATGACTCACTCCGGGCCCCTCCCCTTCGGCCAGCACCAGTAGGCTGCCGTCGCCCAGGCGGCGGGCCAGCCGGCAGATGGTGTGGGTCTGGCCGGCATCGAAGCCCGCCAGCAGGACCGGCTCATCCATCCGAGACCGCAGCCGGCAGGCTGGCCAGGCTGGCGAGGCAGAACCAGCCGGTGAGCTGGACCTCCGGGCGGAAGAAGATCGTGTCGGTGAGGCCCTGGACGCAGAGTCCCAGGATTGCCGCCACGGCCCCCAGTGCCGGCAGGGCATGGGGGTGCTCACGCCGCAGCTGGGCCAGGCCCTGGCGCAGGCTGCACTGCAGGAGGCCCAGACCCGCCAGCAGGCCGGGGATGCCCCCCTCCACGGCCAGCTCCAGAGGGATCGAGTAGGCGCTGAGGGCGTTGAACTTCGGCTGCTGGTAGAGCGGATAGATCAGGTTGAAGATCGTGTTGCCGGGGCCGATGCCGAGCCAGGGCCGGTCCTGGATCATCTGCAGCGCCGCCATCCAGACGTTGATGCGGAAGTTGTTGGAGCTGTCCTCCCGGCCTGCCACCAGGCTCAGCACCCGCACGCGCAGGGGCTCGATCTGACTCACGGCGAGCACCAGCACAAGGCCACCCCCGAGCAGCAGCATCAGGGGAAACAGCCGGCGTAGCAGCGGTGACCAGTGGCGGCTGGCCCGCAGAGCCAGCAGCAGGGCCAGGCTGCCCAGGGCCGTCACCATCCCCAGCCAGCCACCACGGCTGTAGGTGAGCAGCAGGGCCACCGCACCGATCAGCAGCGCCGAGAGGGCGTAGAGGCGGGCCATCGGGCGCCGCCAGCGCAGCAGGGCCACCGCCGCCAGGGGCAGGATCGGCAGCAGGTAGCCCGCCAGCAGATTGGGGTTGTCGAGGGTGCTGTAGATGCGCACCGTGCCTTCCGCCACCGAGTTCGGATCCGACCAGCGGGCCAGGGCGGAACTGTCGCCATAGAGCTGGCGGATGCCGATCACCGCCGTGATCAGTTCCCCGCCCAGCAGGGCCGCCACGATCCTGTCCCACCAGGGTGGAGCAGTGGCCAGAAGCTGGCGCATCAGGGCATAGACGCCCAGGTAGCTGAGCAGTTTGAGCAGGCCCTTGGCCGCGGCGGTGGGTACGGGCGAGAAGCCCGTGGCCAGCACCGCCACGGCCAGCATCACCAGCAGCCAGCCGCTGATCGGGCCGATGCGGCCGGCGGGGGTGCACAGGGCCCAGATCAGCCAGAGCAGTCCACTGGCGAGGATCAGCAGGCTCAGCCCGGCCCGGGTGACCAGCGGCAGACCCGCCATCAGAGCGCAGAGCACCAGCCCGGCCAGCAGGGGCAGATTCCTGGCCAGGGGCCCCGCTGACGCCGCGGCGAACAGGCCCTGCCAGCTCAGCAGCCAGGGCACCCGCCGCTCATGTTCCGGTGGGGCGGCGGCGTGGAGGGTGGGGGTGGACATCAGGTGCCGGCGGGGCTGGCCGTCGGATTATGGGTGGCCCCGGCCCATGGCTCCAGGGGCGGCTGGGGAGGGGCGCAGACCCGGCCGCTGCGCCGGTAGAGCACCCGGTACACCGGCAGCCCATGGGCGAGCACGATCCGCTCCCGCTCAGTCGCCACCGGCAGCGGGTTGTCACTCCGCCAGGGGCGCCCGTCCTCCTGGGGACGCAGAAACCAGCCGCTGGCTTCGCTGAGCGCCACCATCGGCTCGATCACCGACTTCACATCGCTCTGCAGAAACAGCTCGCCTCCTTCAGGCAGGGCAGCGGCCAGGGCCTGGAGCAACTCGCTCTGCAGCACCCGTCTCTTGTGGTGCCGGCTCTTGAACCAGGGGTCCGGAAACTGGATCGTCACCAGTTGAAGCCTTCCGGCCGGCAGGCCCCGCAGCCAGCTCAGCAGGCTCACATTGGCGTTGCAGGCGAGGAAGCGCAGATTGCCGCCGCCCTGCGTCTGGCGGTCGCGCTCGGCGGCCTCCACGAGGGGCCGGCGGATCTCGACCCCGAGGAAGTTCCGCTCAGGCTGGAGTGAGGCCATCGCCAGCAGAAAGCGTCCCCGGGCACTACCGATGTCGAGGTGGAGGGGGTGCTCGGGCCGCTCGAACAGCTCGATCAGGGGTGGCAGCACAAGGGGTTGCTGGTGCACCCGCGAGAGGGGGTTGACGTGCTGTCGTACCACCGCTCAAGCCTCCGGCGGCGGTTCCGCTGACGCCGCGGCGTCGGGTCGGGGCACCAGAAAGCCCCAGCTGGCCGTGTAGCCGTGCAGATACGTGCTGCCCCCCACCGGACCGATCTCTCCGTTGCAGAAGGCCCCGGCCACGGGCAGGCCTGGAAACTCCTCCTGGGCAATTCTCACGTCGCCATCGGCTTCGCCGTAGAGCCCCTTGCCCCGGCCCAGGCAGGCGAAGAGCAGGCCCGCCAGGGGGCGCGCGGAGACCATGGCCTGGCTGTGCAGCAACTGACGCAGCTCCTGACGGGACGCGTCGGCATCACGGAGCTGGAACTGCACCTGCTGGCCCACCCGCAGGCGCTCGGCCACCGCCACGGCTCCGTTGCGGGGATCCACCCCGATCAGATTCCTCACGAGAAAGGCCGTGGTCCCGGAGTCTTCGCCCCCCCCCGCAAGGTTGAAGGTGTTGCGCGCCACCCCGAGGAAGAGGGAGTGGCGCACCAGTTCCCGCTCGGCGGGGTTGAGGGTCTGAAGGATCGTCTGCAGGCAGTTCACCGGGGTGTTCTGCTGGTCGCCGCGGCTCAGCTGCAGCACCACATTGCGCTCCGCCTGCTCGATCTCGAACACCGGGCCGATCGGCCGGCAGCCCTGGGCCACCACCGGATCGATGCTCCAGCTGCCGCCGATCAGGCAGCCCACGGCACCGGTCACCACCCGGTCGTCCAGCAGCAGGGATCCATGGCTGGCGCTGTGGGGGCCGGCGATGCCCCCCACCTTGGTCAGGCCCGGAAAGGCGTAATCCAGTCCGCTGATCAGGTCGTTGATGGCCTGGCAGGTGGGGTCCACCAGCAGCAGCATGGAGTCGGCCCGCTCCGGATCGGCCCCCACCCAGTCGATCCAGGCGCGGCTGTCGCCATCGAGATCGGGCAACTGGTCGGTGTCGAGCCCGAACAGCTGCAACTCCGCCCCAGGCAGACGCAGCAGCATCACGCTCAGTGCTGGTTCCTGCTCCACTTCATGGGCCGTGCCGCTGGCGCCGGTGCCCACCACGCCACCGCCGGCGGCGCCAAGCCAGTGGCCAGCCCTCAGACGCGAGCGCAGCAGCGGCAGCAGCCGCGGCAGGTCGCTGGCATAGCTGGTGGAGCAGAACACCAGGGCCAGATCCGCCTCCCCCCGGGCCGCGGCGCCAAAGTTCCTGGCGCTGAGCTGGTCCACCACTTCGCTGACGGCGTCCTCGAGCGACGGCCGGCGTGAGAGCGCCGTGCGGCAGGAAGCCTGCTCATCACCGCGGCGGAGCCAGGAGAACAGGTGAGGCGCAGGCATTGAATGAACCTACTGGTGAAGCATGGCGCGGATAATGGCGCCTTCCCGTACCCAAGCTGTGCCCGAGACGCTGTACCGCACCCTGGTGTGGCTCGACTTCCGTCTGGCGGTGGTCTTCACCCTGGGTCTGCCTCTGGTGCTGCTGGTCTGGGCGGCGTGGCGGCGCGAGGGGGCGTTGCTGCGGCTGATGGGCATCTACTGGAAGGTGGCCAGTCTGCTGGCGATCGCCGTGCTGTTGTTCGTCGACGCCCGGCCCCTGGCCTATCCGCTGATGATCGTGGCGAAACTGCTGATGGTGGCGTCGCTCTGGTTCTGGGTGGATCTGAACGAGGAACTGGCCGATCTGCCCCCCTGGCGGGCCCTGCCGCTCACGCTGCGCAGCTGGCGCTGGGCGCTCACGGCCCTTGGACTGCTGGGGGCTGGTCTTGGTGTGGGCGCCATGGGCTGTGGCCTGGGAGCGGCCGGCAGCACCTTCTGCCAGACCTGGCTCGAGGCCCCGCGGCGCCTGCACGGTGTGGCCGCTCAGGTGTTCTCCTTCGTGTTCGGCGCCGACCTCACCCCCACCCTCACCGCCTTCTTCGGCTACCTGGCGCTGGTGGCGTATGTGGTGGGTCTGCTGCAGTGGATCCTGGTGCGTCTGCCCCGGCAGGGGCGTGTGGCGGGAGGGTTCTGATGACCATCAGCCTCCTCGGCCGGCTCGAAGCGATCAGCCGCGGCCGCCCCGACCGGGTCCTGCGCCTGCGGGGCACCCTCCCGGCGCCTGTGGGTGAAGGGGATGACGGGATCGGCGAGCCGTTCGAACTGTTGATCTTTCGAGGCTTTTCCAGCAGCGTGACCCATCCCACTGACTTCGATCCCGACCAGCCCGCCCTGCCCGAGGGCGCCAGCCTCGAGAGTGCCGAGCTGCTGCAGGGGCCCCTGGATCCCGCTGCTGAACGGATCCTGGTCGGACCTGTCGATCCCGGGCACTTCCTCGATCCAGCCCACTGGTGAGCCGGAGCGTGGCGCCTGTGGTGCCTGCCCTCAGCCCTCCAGCACGGCCACGCAGCGGCCGCAGAGGCTGGGGTGGGAGGCATGGGAGCCGATGTCGGTCTCCACGTGCCAGCAGCGCTCGCATTTTCGACCTTCGGCGCGGGCGATGCGCACGGTGATGCCCTCTTCGCAGGCTTCGGCCAGGGGATCGGCCAGAGCCGGGTCGCCGGGGTCACGCCGCTCCAGCCGCGAGACGATCAGCCAGTCGGCCAGGTTGTCAACGGAGGGATGGGGGCTGGCCTCCAGCACCTCCAGCGCGGCCCGGAGAGCTGCGGCACGGTCGCTGGTTCCCAGGTCCAGCTCCACCCGGGCCTCGAGGGAGGCCCCCAGATCAGCCGTGGTCCGGCAGTTCTCCAGCTGGCGGTTCACCTGCCCGCGCAGGTCCAGCAGGGGCCGGAGGGGCTCCACAAGGGACGCCTGACCCCAGGTGGCCGGTGCGGTGGGCCAGCCCCGCTCGAAAACCGAGCGCTCCTTCACGGGATACGGCAGGTTCTGCCAGATGTCCTCGGCCATGTGGCAGAGCACCGGTGCGATCAGGCCGGCCAGACGCTCCACCACCAGAGCCAGCACGGTCTGGCAGCTGCGGCGGCGGAAGTCGCCGGCCCCGCTCACATAGAGCCGGTCCTTGGCGATGTCGAGATACACGTTGGAGAGATCCGCCACGCAGAAGTTCTGCAGCGCCTGGAAGAAGCGGTAGAACTCGTAACGTTCGAAATCGGCGCTCACCGCCTCGATCAGGCTGGCGGTGCGCTCCAGCATCCAGCGGTCCAGCAGCGGCAGATCAGCGATCGCCACCGCATCACCCCCTTCCGCCGCCGGCCTTGGGTCGAAGTCGTGCAGGTTGCCCAGCAGGTAGCGGGCCGTGTTGCGCACCTTGCGCGTCACATCGGCCAGTTGCCTGACAATGCCCGGCCCCAGGGGCACATCGGCGGAGTAATCCACCGAACTCACCCACAGCCGCAGGACATCGGCGCCGTAGGCGGGCTGCTGCTTCTCGTTCCTGCCGCCCTCCACCAGCACGGCCGGATCGACCACGTTGCCCAGGGATTTGCTCATCTTGCGGCCCTTCTCATCGAGGGTGAAGCCGTGGGTGAGCACCCGGCTGTAAGGGGCGTGGCCATTGACGGCCACGGAGGTGAGCAGGCTGCTCTGGAACCAGCCCCGGTGCTGGTCGGAGCCTTCCAGGTAGAGATCGGCCGGATAGCGCAGGGGAGTGGTCTCAGCGGCTGCTGAGGGGTCCCCGGAGGCCACGCCGCCTGACCCGTCTCCCTGATCCTGATCTCCTCGACGGTTCAGTCCGCCCAGCACTCCGGCCCAGGAGGAGCCGGAATCGAACCACACATCCATCGTGTCGGTGCCCTTGCGCCACTGGTCCGCCTCGGCGGCGAAGGAAGGCGGCAGAAGCTCGGCCTCGCCTCTCTCCCACCACACATCGGAGCCGTACTCGGCGATCAGAGCCTCGACGTGGGCGAGGGTGTCGGCATTGAGCAGGGTCTCGCCGGTTTCCCGGTGGTAAAAAACGGGGATGGGCACGCCCCAGGTCCGTTGGCGGCTGATGCACCAGTCGCCGCGGTCGCGCACCATCGCCTCGATGCGGTTGCGGCCGCTGGCGGGCAGCCAGTCCACGGCGGCGATCGCGTCGAGGGCCTGGGAGCGGAAGCCCTCCACCGAGGCGAACCACTGCTCGGTGGCGCGGAAGATCGTTGGCTTCTTCGTGCGCCAGTCGTAGGGGTAGCGGTGCGCGTAGGGCTCGTGGCGCAGCAGGGCGCCGGCGGTCTCGAGGGCGGAGATGATCGCCGGGTTGGCATCCTTGAGCACGTTGAGGCCGGCGAAGGGGCCGGCTTCCGCCGTGAGGGTTCCCCCCTCATCGACCGGGCAGAGCACGGGCAGTCCGGCCTTGCGGCCGGTGTTGAAGTCGTCGACACCGTGGCCCGGGGCCGTGTGGACCAGGCCGGTGCCCGCCTCGGTCGTGATGTAATCGCCGCCGATCACCACCGGGCTGGTGCGATCGAAGAGGGGGTGGCGGTACTCGACCCCTTCCAGCTCCGAGCCCCTGAGGGTGAGCAGGGGTTCCAGCTCCAGCTGGAGGGTGCTGCGCAGGCTCTCCACCAGGGAAGCGGCCACGATCAGGTGGCGGCTGGTGCGATAGCCGTTGGTCCCGTGATCGCCCACGCGGCAGAGGGCGTACTCCAGCGAGGCATTCACCGACACCGCCAGGTTGGCGGGAAGGGTCCAGGGGGTGGTGGTCCAGATCGCCACCGCCAGATCGCCAGCCGCCGGTGTGGTGGCCGCCTCGGCGCGGGTGAGGCCGAGGGCTGTGAGCCTGGCGCCCAGACCACCCGGCAGGGCCACCACCGGAAAGGCCACGTAGATGCTGGGGGACGTGTGGCCGTCGGGGTATTCCAGTTCCGCCTCGGCCAGGGCTGTGCGGGAGCTAGGGCTCCAGTGCACCGGCTTGAGACCCCGGTAGATGTGACCGGCGAGCACCATCCGGCCGAAGACACCGATCTGGGCGGCCTCGTAATCCCTGTTCAGGGTCAGGTAGGGCTGCTCCCAGTCGGCCCAGATGCCCCAGCGCCTGAAGCCCGCCTTCTGGTGCTCCACCTGCTCGAGGGCGTAGGCGTGGGCGCGGCGCCGCAGGTCGATCGGGGTCAGCGCCGAGCGCTCCGCGCTCGAGAGGCTCTGCAGCACCTTGAGCTCGATCGGCAGCCCATGGCAATCCCAGCCAGGCACGAAGCGGGCCCGCCGGCCGCGCAGCAGGGCGTACTTGTTGAGGATGTCCTTGAGGATCTTGTTGAGGGCATGGCCCACATGCAAGGGGCCGTTGGCGTACGGGGGACCGTCGTGAAGGGTGAACACCTCACCGGGATTGCCGCGGCTGAGCCGCTTGTAGAGGTCCAGCTCAGCCCAGAACGCCTGCAGCTCCGGTTCACGGGTTTTCGCGTTCGCCCGCATCGAGAAGGGCGTCTGCAGCAGGTTGAGGGTGTCCTTGTAGGAGACCGGGCTGGCTGTCACGGCGCCGTAGGGGGCAGCAAGGGCGAATTATCGACCCCAGCCCTCAGGGACTCCCCGGTGACACCTCCTCATCCGTGGGTGTGGGTTCCGCATCCGTGGGCGTGGGATCCGCTGGCGGCTGGGTCTCGAGCGGGGTGTCCTCGTGATCACGGTCCGCTGTGCTCTCCCCAGGGGGCTCTTCGCCGCCGCCGGCCGCCCCGTCGCTGGCCGGTGTGGCTTCGGCTTCCGCCTGGTCCTGGGAACTCCCGCCCTGGTCCGCGCCGGGGCTCGCTGCTCCGGCCTGCTCGATCAACTGCTCGATCAACTGCTCGATCTCGGCGAACGACTCGACCGTGGTCACCTCCTCGTCGCTGGCGTCGCTGCTGATGGGCTCCTCAGGCTCCGAGGCCTCCTCTGGGGTCTCGGTTTCTGACACCTCAGCCGTGTCAGTGGCTCCGGGCTCCGGGCGAACCCAGCGTTTGCTGGTCTCGCGGGCCTTGGCGCTGGCGTCACGCCGCTCCTGCAGCCAGGTCAGCAGTCCCCCCAGTGTCGATCCCGCCAGGCTGATCAGCCGCATCAGGGCGGCGGCCAGCTGCTGCAGGCTGGTGCGCCAGCGCTCGACACCCGTGAGGCGCACCTGCTCGTCGCAGCTGAGCTGGCGCCAGCGGCCCAGGCCCACCTCCACGCTGAGACGGCCGATCAGCAGGCCGCCGCAGAGTACGGCCAGCATCGGTGCCCCGCTGAGCCTATCGGCGCTGGTGACGAGCACCAGCCCCAGGATCAGCACCAGAGCTCCCCAGACCGAATCCCGGGGGCGGCTGAGCTCGGGCACCAGCAGGGGCAGCAGCAGCACCAGCAGACCGGCAAGGAGTGCCAGGGATCCACCGAGGGTGGCGAGCATGGCGGCAGAGGCGGCGGTGGGGCCATTCTGAGCCGCTCGATACAGTCGGCTCACGCCCACCTGGCGGAATTGGTAGACGCGCTGGTTTTAGGTACCAGTGGCTTCGGTCGTGGGGGTTCAAGTCCCCCGGTGGGCATCGCTGAATCAGCGCAGCATCAGGGCCAGTGGCGCCAGGGCCACCAGGCCACCGCCGAGGGCCAGGGCCAGGGCCAGGCGGGTGGTGACGGTCCGAGGCAGACGGCGCAGCACCACGACGGTCGTGCCGCTCACCAGCAGTGAGCCGACGAAGGCCCCCAGCCACCAGGAGAGGGAGGTCTGATCGCTGGGCGCTTCCAGTCCGTGCAGCATGGCGTGCACGGCCACGGCGGCGGCCACCACCCCTCCCCAGAGACTCAGACGCGCGCTGGAGCCCTGCCTCTCGGCCCAGAGGATCGAGCCGGCCACGGCGGTGATGGCGAGGGCCGCGAGCAGCTCGCCGAAGGGCAGGCTGCCGCCCATGGCTCCGAACAGGCCACCGGCGACGGCGCCCACCAGGGCCCAGATCAGCAGGCTCGAGGAGATGGCGGCGGAGGCGGCACCAACGCCGATCAACAGCAGCAGGTGGTCGAGACCTGCGAGGGGATGAAGGAAGCCTGAGCCGAGGCCCCCATGGGCAAAGCCGTGGGCCTGGACCGGCTGGGCGGCCAGGGCGAAGGCCACGGCGGACAGGCCGGTGTAGAGCACCAGGGTGCTGCTGGGGAATCTGCTCATTGAGGGGGAACGGTCCGCGCCGGGGGTTTGGTGAACTGAGACGGCGAGCGTTCTGACTGAGGGGCGTCTCCGCGGGGGAGCCCCATCACAGCTGCGGGACAGTGCCGGATTCGACGGGGACCGCAAGGCCCCATCACACCGAACTTTCCTCCTTGCCTCCAGGGTGTGAACCGCTGGAACCGTCCTTGTCATTCTGGACCTTTCCGGCGGGCCTGGCTGCCCATGGTGTGAATGGGGAGGGCCGTGTCCGCTGGCACGGTCCGTGGCCATGCAGCGCACAGTCGCCAAGGCGGCCGCTGCCTAGCTTTCGCCCCATGGACATGTCTTCAATCCCTGCTGCGGCCGCTATGGCCGAGCCGATCGGGCTTCTCCCCCGAGGGGTCTGTCTCGATGAGCCCTGGGCGTCGGGGCAGCGCAAGCGCTACCTGGCCAGCCTGGACCCGGCATCCGCGGCCGCTCCGGCCGGACATCGTCCCGACCAGGGTGCGGGCCACGAAGGGTGAGGTCATCGCCCGCAGCAGCGCGCTGTAGTTGAGATCAAAGACCAGTTCGGTCCCCACCGGCACGGCGACGGAGCCGGTGTCAAGCACCAGATGGTCACTGCTGGCGCCCAGCAGGGTCATCCCCCGCGGCAGCGTCAGTCCCGCCGCATCCACATCCTGCAGGCCGAGGGCCAGCAGCACGCGCCAGCGGTCGCCCCGGTCCACCCGTGCGGGTGGAGAGCCGAAGGCGCCCTGCTGGCAGTCTCCCCAGGGCAGGGTGGGCTTGCGGTTCGATTCGATCACCTCCGCCACCAGGCGGAAGGCTCTGGTGCAGAGCCCCTGGATGGGGCGGCGCTGGAGGGGTTCGCGGCCCAGCAGGATCGCCTCCCCCAGGCGCAGGTTGTTGATCCTGCCCACCGTTCCCCCATCCAGCAGCCAGGGGAGGTTGGCGGAGTTCCCGCCCGACACCAGCGGCAGCACGATGCCGAAGGAGGCCTCCAGGGCCGTGGCCAGGCCGGACAGCTGGGCCATCGAGGTCTCCGAGGGAACCACGCCGTTCTGGCAGGCCAGGTTGGCGCCCAGACCGATCAGGTCCAGTCCGGGCAGGCCCAGCAGGCCGGCGGCGATTCCCTCCAGCCGCTCCGGCAGGATTCCCTCGCGCAGATCACCCAGTTCCACCATCAGGATCACGCCGTGGCGGTGGTTCTGGGCGATCGCCGCCGCCGAGAGCATCGCCAGCACGGCGGGCTCGGTGTTCAGGCTGATGTCGGCCTGGGCCACCACCTGCTGCACCTGGCTCGGCATGGGTGAGCGGATCAGGGTCAACGGCAGGCTCACGCCGGCGCGGCGCAGCGCGGCGATCGTTTCGAGGCGCGGTTCGCCGATTCCGCTTACCCCGGCCGCGGCCAGCACGGTGGCCACCTGCGGCAGCCCCAGGGTGGCCTTGGTCACGGCAGTGACCGACACACCGCGGGCGCGGAGGCGATCCACCAGGCTGCGGGCGTTGTGGCCAATCCTGTCGAGGCGGATCTCCAGCCTCGGTGCCGTCAAGAGGTGAGGGTGGCAGGCGTGGGTTGGAGTTCCGGGAAGGCACCGACCACCATCTCCACCAGGCGCTCGGGGGAGCGGGTGAGCGCATCGGTGGCGGGCAGCCCCAGCTCGATCCCGTAGAGCGCGATCGCCGCCGTGACCTCCGCTTCGCTCATGGCTTCGTGGTTGAGGCACAGGCCGATCACGCGCGTGGGCGCGAAGCTTTCGATCAGGGCGATCTCGCTGGAGGGCGATGGCATCGGGATCGCCGGGAAGTCGCTGAGCCAGGGCCGCTTCGGGGCGTGCTGCAGGATCACCGCCTGGGGCCTGGCACCCCGCAGGATGTAGGTGGAACTGAGGTAGGCCGGGTGGCTGAGCGCGCCCTGGCCTTCGATCACGATCACGTCGGGATGCTCCGCCTCGTAGGCCTCGATCACCGTGGCCTCCACCTCGCCGGAGGCGTACTGGCAGGGAATGGCGTCGAGCGCGACGCCATGGCGGGCGCCCTGCATCAGTCCGGTCTGTCCCGTGCCCACCATCACGGCCCTGATGCCGGCGTCGTTCAGGGCCTGCGTGAGGATCACGGCGGTGGTGCGCTTGCCGATGGCTCCATCGGTTCCGAGCACGGCGATCCTGCGGCAGGGCAGGGTGTCGATGCGGCCGCTGAACAGGCGCAGGTCGCACGGGCTGGGTGGCCGGCGCACATCGGTGATGCTCACCTGGTGGGCCGCTGCCGCCGCGGCGAACTCGGCATCGTCGTTGAGGAATTCGTGCAGTCCATTGATCAGGTGCAGGCCGGCGCTGATCGCCTGGAGCAGCACCCTGCGCTCAGGGGGTGCGAGCCTGCCGCTGGCCGGGGCCATGCCGAAGATGAGCCGATCGGCAGGCCCCCCGGGCAGGGCCAGGGCCGCGGCCAGATCGGTGCAGATGGGGATGCCGTTGGCCACGCCATCCAGCACGACGCCGGAATCCATCCCGGCCTTGTGGCTGTCGATCACGCTGAGGATGCGGTAGCTCGGCGAATGGCGCACGAGCCCGTTGGCGGTCTTGCCGTCGATCAGGCCGAAGTTGGCCTCGCAGTAAATGATTGCCGTGGGAATCGGCGGCAGGCCGAGGCCTTGCAGAGCCTTGGACATCCGGGTGCACTCCTTGTTCGAGCTCAGAGGAGGCGACCGAATGGTCCGCTCGGACCGGATCGAAGCGGGGATACCAGAGGTCTCCGCTAAGGGGGGACGAGAGATTTCACCCTAGGCCGGCTCTTCTGCATCCGGTTGGATCTGCTCAGCCCTTCCAGCCGGCCAGCCGCGAGGCCGCCGCGGAGCGGGCCAGAGCCCGGGCCGCCGGCAGGGCCGGCTCGAGACAGAGGGAGCTGAAGGGGGGCAGACAGCGGCTGCGCAGCCAGGCTCCCCAGCGGAATTCGTGAAAGGGGATCAGCGGCGCCGGCGCGATCACCTTCTCCTGTTTCAGCTTCCAGACCAGGCTGCGGTAGGGGTCATCGTCAAGGTTCAGAAGGCTCTGGGGCAGCCGTTCGGGAGGCCAGGGGCCCTGGCCACGGCCGTCGTGCAGGTAGAGCCAGCCGCGCTGGGCCAGGGCCTCCAGCGCCGCGCCAGGGTCATGGCTGGCCAGCTGCAGGATCACGTAGCCGAAGGCGGTGGCGCCGGGCTCGAGCTCCAGCAGACCGCGCAGGCGATGGTGGCGGTCCACCATCCACAGAGCGCCACTGGCGTCACGCACCAGGGGAACGGGCTTCTGCCGCAGGTAACGCCGCCGTTCCTTGGGCGTTTCTGAGGCGAAATCCGCCTGGCGATGGCGGATCTCGGCCAGGCCGATGCAGAGCTGGCAGGGCCTCAGTCCGGCCACAGGCACCGTCACCAGGTCGTCGGGGTCCGCTGGAGGAGGGGGTAGGGGCTGGTAGGGAGGAAGGTGGAGAGCCATGGCAGCCGTGGCTCAGCGCAGCTGATCGCGCTTGAGATGGACCCGGATCAGCTTTTCATCCATCAGCCCCAGCCTGGCCCGCGGGGCTTCATTGCAGCGGCTGAACAGCTCAAGCAAGGCCGCGGCCGAGAAGTGGTGGCCCCTCTCCCTGGCCAGTTCGGCCACCTGCTCGGCTGATTCGACGAGGTTCAGCGCTTCGCGCAGCTCCTTGTCGGAGTCGATGCGGGCAAGGAAGGCAAAGATGTCGTCGCTGTCCTGGCTCATGTCCTGCAGAGGATTCGGCGAATCCACTCTCCACCCTGGCTGGCGGAGCCCTGCCAGCCAGGGTGGACCTCCTGCGGAGGATGGAAGTGATTGAGCGAAAATTGATCTGAAGACAAGGTGATTTTGGCGATCAATCCAGATCTTGAAGCAAGCTTAACCAGCTCATAAATCGTGTGGGGCGGGCTCCTTGCTAGTCAGGAATCGCTCCCCATTGGCGCTTGTGATGACCTTCGTGAAGAAGGCCTTTGTCTTCAGTGTTCTCGCCGCATTCGGTGCTGGTGCCGCGGCCACGGCTCAAAACAGCCTCAACGGAGCAGGAGCCACGTTCCCCGCTCCCTTCTACCAACGCGCCTTTTCCGATCTCGCCAGCTCCGGCGGTCCTCAGGTCAACTATCAATCGGTGGGCTCAGGTGCCGGTGTGCGCCAGTTCATTGCCGGCACCGTTGACTTCGGGGCCACCGATGAGCCGATCAGCGCTGCCGATGCCGCCAAGGTGAAGCGGGGTGTGGTTCAACTGCCCACGGTGGGTGGCACCATCGCCATCGCCTACAACAAGCCGGGTTGCTCCCTCAAGCTCACCCAGAAGCAGGCTGCAGACATCTTCCTGGGTGCGATCACCGATTGGAAGCAACTCAAGTGCGCAGCCGGCAAGATCACCGTGGTGCATCGCTCCGATGGCTCCGGCACCACCTTCGCCTTCACCAACTCACTCTCTGCCTTCTCTCCGGCCTGGAAGAGCAAGGTGGGCGAGGGCAAATCGGTGAAGTGGCCCGTTGGTGTGGGCGGTAAGGGCAATGAGGGCGTTGCCGGTGTGGTCCAGAACACTCCTGGCTCGATCGGTTACCTCAACCAGGCCTACGTCAAGGGAGCGATCAAGGCGGCAGCCCTGCAGAACAAGGCGGGCAAATTCGTGATGCCCAACCTGAAGAGCGGTGCCGCGGCTCTGAACAACATCCGCCTCGATTCCAACCTGGCTGGTGAGGATGCCAATCCCGCCGGTGCCGACAGCTACCCCATCTCCACACTCACCTGGGTGCTGGCGTACAAGACGGGTAATGGCGCCAAGGCCCCGCGCATTCGTCAGGCGATCTCCTTCCTGTTGAGCCCCAAGGCCCAGGGGAAAGCCGATGATCTCGGTTATGTCCCCCTGCGCGGCCGTGTGCTCAATTCGGCCAAGAAAGCCGTGGGCAACATCGGCTCCTGAGTTCACGACCCCTCGGGGCCAGGGGGCGTGCCTTAGTCAAGGGTTAACCGCCCCCTTATCTACCCTTTGCTGGCTTGTCGGTCATCGTCCATACACTTCATTGTGTCACTGGAGATAGGCCATGGTTTCGACTCCCTTTCGCGACGCCGGCCGCAGTGATGCGATCCGTGAGGTCCTGGAAACGAGTTACCGGCAGCGCCAGCTTCTCCACATCGGCGCAGGCAGCGCCGTCCCCCTGCTCAAGAACACCATCTGGCTGGTTGTGCGCGGCATGGTGAAGCTTGAGGCCGTCACCATTCACGGCGACCCGCTGCTGCTCGGCCTGGCCGGACCCAACGAGCCCTTCGGTGAACCGCTCACCAACGTGCAGGCCTACGAGGCCTTCACGCTCACCGATTCCGATCTGCTCTGCCTCTCCTGTGCGGAGATCGAGCAGGCGCCCCATCTGGCGATGGCGGTGATGCAGGCTGTGATCAGCCGCCATCGCCAGACGGAAACCCTGCTTTCCCTGCTGGGGTTGCGCCGGGTGGAGGAGCGGGTGCGCGGTTTCCTGGAACTCCTGGCTCAGGACTACGGGCAGGTCTGTGAGGATGGACTGCGGCTCAATCTGCGGCTCACCCACCAGGAACTGGCCAGCGCCCTCTCCACCACCCGGGTCACGGTCACCCGGCTGATCGGACTGCTTCGCGATGAGGGCTGGCTCAAGATCGATGCCCAGCGTCACCTGGTGATCAGTCACCTGCCCCGACGCCTGTGAAGACCGTTGTGTCCCCCCGGCCCGGATGACCTAATTTTGATCAGTCAGCCCGAGGGCCCGGATACCCCCATGCCCCGTCTGCTCATCGTCGATGACGACGACGGCATCCGCACCACCCTGGAAGAGGCGCTGGGACAGGAAGGTTTCGAGGTGGCCTGCGCCGCCGATGGCCGTCAGGCCATTCAGCAGATTGATGCCTCCCAGCGCCAGGGGGCAGCCGGCTTCGACCTGGTGCTGCTGGATCTGATGCTGCCGGGGGTCGGTGGTCTGGATGTCTGCCGCCATATGCGCCGCGGTGATGCCCAGACCCCGATCCTGATGGTCAGCGCACGGGACACGGAAACGGACCGGGTGCTGGGACTGGAGCTCGGTGCCGACGACTATCTGGTCAAGCCGTTCGGGCTGCGTGAACTCGTGGCCCGTTGCCGCGCCCTGTTGCGGCGGAGCCAGCAGACGATCGAGCGCTTCCCGGTCGGGCAGATCATCCACCATGGCAATCTGTCTCTCTACCCCGATGAGTTCCGTGTCACCCGTGACGGAGAGAGGGTGAACCTCTCCCCGAAGGAATACCGGCTGGTGGAGTTCTTCATGCAGAATCCCGGCCGTGTCTGGAGCCGGAATCAGCTGATCGATCAGGTCTGGGGCACCGACTACGTGGTCGACACCAAGACCGTGGATGTCCACATCCGCTGGCTGCGCGAAAAGCTCGAGGTCAATCCTTCCGCTCCTGAGCACATCCTCACGGAGCGGGGCTTCGGCTATCGCTTCGGTTGAGCCCTGGCCATGCCATGACGCTGTTGCTGGCCCTTGGCCTGGGTGTGTGGCTTGGCTGGGCCATCACCCTTCGCCGGAACCGGCGGCTGGGGCTGGCGGCGGCCGATGGTTCCAGGGCCCGGACGTTGGGTGGGCTTGGGCGGCTGCAGTTGCTGGCCTGGCTGGAGGGTGCACCCCAGGGCTGGCTGGTGCTCGATGGGCAGCAGCGGATTCAGGCCATCAACCCCCGGGCGGAACGCCTGCTTCAACTGCCTGCCGACCGGCTGGTGCGGGGGGAGCCCCTGCGCGCCGTGATTCGGCAGCCGGATCTCGAGGAGGCGATCCGGCTGGTGGGCCGGCGGGGCAGGCCCCAGCGGCTGGAGTGGTGGCAGGGCAATGAACCGCTCGAGGCCGTGCTGCTGGCAGGGGGTGAGGGCTGGGTGGCGCTCTGGATCAACAGCCGGCGATCACTGGAATCCCAGCTCGATCAGCAGAGCCGCTGGGTGAGTGACGTGGCCCACGAGCTCAAGACTCCCCTCACGGCACTGATGCTGGTGGGGGAGCGGCTGGCGCTGGAGGCTGACAGAGCGGGCGGCGGCAGCGGAGCTGGCAGTGCAGTGCTGGTGGAGCGTCTGCAGCGCGAACTGAAACGGCTTCAGGAGCTGGTGGGAGATCTGCTGGAGCTCTCCCGACTGGAGAACAGCCTCCCGCACGATGAGCGCCGGTATGAGGTGCTTGACCTCTGGGAGCTCGCTGATGAAGCCTGGAGCAGCCTCAGGCCCCTCGCCGAGAGCCGCGGCGTCAGGCTGGTGACCGGTCAGCGCCAGCCCAGCCTGCTCTGGGCCGATGCCTCACGGTTGCACCGCGCCCTGCTCAATCTGTTCGAGAATGCCTTGCGCTACAGCCCCGACGGTGGGGTGGTGGAGCTGAGTGTGGGCAGCAGCGGCCTCTGGTGGGAGCTGGAGGTGCGCGACCACGGACCTGGTCTGAGCCAGCACGATCTGGCCCATCTGTTCGAGCGCTTCTACCGGGGCGACCCGTCGCGGGTGCGCAGCCACCAGTCCGGCAGTGGCCTGGGCCTGGCGATCGTGCAGCAGATCGCCCTCACCCATGGCGGCCGGGTGCAGGCGCGCAACCATCCCGACGGCGGCGCCGTGATTGAGCTGGTGCTGCCGAAGGGGGTGTAAAGGATGTCCCCAGTAAGTGCTTCTGCCGGCGGCGTTGGGCAAAGCCAGGGTTCAGGGCGAAACTTCGTTTTCGGTCAAAACTATCACCCATGGCCATCTCCATACGGTTTTCGGGCTTCTACAGTTCATGGTTGCTCTGGGCATTGATTCCTTTCCGTCGCGAAGAGCGCCTGGACAGTTACTTCTCGTCTCGTCGAGAGTTTTTTCGCTTGGTTCCGGGCTGTCTGAGAGTGTTGATCGGGGTTCACGGTTCACGAAGATCCTGGCTCTGTCTTTGATCGCCAGCATTGAATGATTAGGTGTCAGCGTGTTACTCGATATCGCCAGCAAGTTGATGGGCTTGTTTCCAGGCGCAGAATTTTAGCTTGGATCAGCAGCTGGGGTGAGTGGAGAGCGGTCTGAGCATCCCTGTCAGCGGAACTCTGGCCGTTTGTGCTGATCGAAGCTGCGCCGCAGGGCCTCGCTGATCGTCAGCCCCACCGGTAGGTCGCCGCCGAAGGAGGTGCCGAGCACATGCCGGTAAAGCTTGGTCTCCACCAGTCGAATGGTTGAATCAGGCAGGGGAATGTAGTTGGCCTTGGCCACTAGTCGGGGGGCGTTCCGGATCAGGAAGGTGGTGAAGCTGCGGACCTCGGAACGTTCACGCAGGGCCTGATCGTTGACATAGATGAACAGGGGGCGGGAGAGGGGCTGGTACTGCCCTCCCAGCACCGCCTGGTTGGAGGGCAGCACGGGTTTCCCCTTCGGGTTGACCACTGCCAAGGCCTTGAGCCGGTCCCTGTTGCTGCGAAACCAGCCATAACCAAGATAGCCAAGGGCCTGGGGATTGCTGGCCACACAGTTCACCACCACATTGTCATCCTCGCTGGCGGTGTAGTCGCGGCGGGAGTTGTTCTCATCGCCATTGATGGCCTTGTTGAAGTAGTCGAAAGTGCCTGAGTCGCTCCCCGCCCCGCACAGCTTGATCGGTCGTGACGGCCAGGCCGTATTCACCTGGATCCAGCGGTTGATGCGTCCCTGGGCGTTGCGGTTCCAGAGCAGGGAGAGCTGCTGGGTGCTGATGGCGTTGGCCCAGGTGTTGCCCGGGTGGACCACCACCGAGAGCGCATCGAAGGCAAGGGGCACTTCAATGAAGCGGATCCCTTTGGCGGCACAGGCTTTGAGTTCGCTGGTGTTGATGGGCCTCGAAGCATTGCTGATCTCCACCCGGCCGCTGCAGAGATCCCGGAAACCTGCTGTGCTGCCCGTCTCCTTGAGACTGATGCTGACGCCCTTGCCGGCCGCCGTCTGGCGGAAGGCGCCGATGCCCGTCAGCACGATCGGATACACGGTGCTGGAGCCACTGATGCGAATCGGCATCGGCCGGGTGGAGGCCGGCTGGGCGGTAGCGGCTCCGCTAACACCGGGGATAACGAGCGCGGCCACCAAGGCCAGGCTGAGCCTGAAGGAGCGAGACATGCATACCTTGTCCAACGGCATGACTTTGACCCATCAATGCGGGTTGATGGATTAATGGTCGGTTATGGCAGCGCCATTTGTTGTGGTCAGAAGGCGTTGCCGGAGCGCACCACCATCGTGGCTAGTGAGCCGCCGCCGTCAGGGCGTGATCGACGACGAACCACTGCACCTTGAGGTGCCGAAGCCTGCGAAGGCTGGGTGTACAGCAAGCCACCCAGCAGCTGGAACCGGAAGCCGGCATCAGCTGTGATCAGGTGGCCCGATAGGGAAACAGCCAGCGGCTGCGGTTGGCGATCGCCACGAGAGCCAGCATCACCGGCACCTCCACCAGCACTCCCACCACGGTGGCGAGCGCGGCACCGGAGCGCACCCCGAACAGGCTGATCGCCACCGCCACCGCCAGCTCGAAGAAGTTGGAGGCCCCCACCAGGGCACCTGGAGCGGCCAGGTCATGGGGTTGGCGCCACTGGCGCATCCACAGAGCGGTGAGGGCAAAGATCAGCACCGTCTGCAGGATCAGGGGGATCGCCACCAGCATGATCAGCGCCGGGCTCGCCAGGATCGTGCCGGATTGGAAGCCGAACAGCAGCGCAACTGTGGCCAGCAGTCCCACGATCGACCACGGCTTCAGGCGCGCCTCGATCAGCGCGATAGCCCGCTCGCTGTTGATCCAGCGCCGGGTGAGCCAGCTGGCCACCAGCGGAATCACCACGAACAACGCCACCGACAACTGCAGGGTGTCCCAGGGAACCGCCACCTTGCTGACACCCAGCAGAAGACCAGCGATCGGGGCATAGGCCAGCACCATCACCAGATCATTGGCCGCCACCTGCACCACGGTGTAGGTGGGGTTGCCGCGGCAGAGGTGGCTCCAGACGAACACCATGGCGGTGCAAGGAGCCACACCGAGCAGGATCATGCCGGCCACCAGCTGGTCTCCCAGTTCGGCCTGGATCCAGGACCCATAGAGGCCACGGATGAACCACCAGGCCAGCAGCGTCATGGTGAACGGCTTCACCAGCCAGTTCATCGCCATGGTGACGATCAGAGCCTGCGGCTGTCCGCGGATCCGACGAACGGCGGAGAAATCCACCCCCAGCATCATCGGGTAGATCATCAACCAGATCAGCACCGCGATCACGAGATTGATGCGGGCCACCTCAAGGCCTGCCAGGTTGGCGAAGACCCCTGGCAGCAGCTGCCCCAGCACGATTCCCGCGGCGATCGCCAGGGCGACCCACAGACTCAGCCATCGCTCGAAGATTCCCATGGTTCAGGTGCAGGGGGAGGCGGGGGTCTGGCAGAGGCTGGAGAGTTCAGCTAACCAACCGCGCAGCTGGTCGATCGCCTCGGGGCGCAGGCGGTAGTAGGTCCAGCGGCCCTCCTGCCGATCGGTCAGCAGCCCGGCCTCCTTGAGCACCTTGAGGTGAAAGGACAGCTTCGACTGGGCCAGACCCAGATCGGCGGTGAGATCGCAGACGCAGCGCTCGCCGCCGCTGAGGGCCTCGATCACCTGAAGGCGCAGTGGTTCGGCGAGGGCCTTGAGCAGAACTCGGGCCTGATCAGCCTGAATCGGAGGACTGGCCACGCCCATGTCATCAGGATCACATTTCACATCAACACTAGTTGATCTATGGTCGGTGCGTCCCGCGTGGGTTCCGGATGAAGATCGGCATCAACGGCTTCGGCCGCATCGGCCGCCTCGTGTTCCGGGCCCTCTGGGGCCGGCCCGGCATCGTCCTGGTTCACGTCAACGACCCGGCCGGGGATGCCGCCGCCGCCGCGCACCTGCTGGAGTTCGACTCGGTGCATGGCCGCTGGCCCCAGGTGGTGGAAGCGGGCGGAGCAGGCTTCCTGGTTGGCCATCAGCTCGTGGGCTACAGCCAGGAGACCGATCCCACCGCCGTGCCCTGGGCCGCCGCCGGTGTGGACCTGGTGCTCGAATGCAGCGGCAGTCTCAAGACCCCCGCAACCCTCGAGCCCTACTTCACCCTGCCAGGCCTGAAGCGGGTGATCGTGGCCTGCCCCGTGAAGGGGGTGATCGCCGGCGAGGAGGCGTTGAACGTGGTGTTCGGCGTCAACCACCACCTCTACGACCCTGGCCGTCACCGGCTGCTCACCGCCGCCTCCTGCACCACCAACTGCCTGGCTCCGGTGGTGCAGGTGGTGCACCAAAACTTTGGCATCCGCCACGGTTCGATCACCACCCTGCACGATGTGACCAACACCCAGGTGGTGGTGGACGGCTTCAGGAGTGACCTGCGCCGGGCCCGTTCCTGTCTGGAGTCACTGATCCCCACTACCACCGGCTCGGCCCGGGCGATCGGGATGATCTTCCCAGACCTGCAGGGCAAACTCAACGGCCACGCCGTGCGGGTGCCGCTGCTGCATGGCTCGCTCACCGATGCCGTGTTCGAGCTCAGACGCAGCGTCACGGTGGAGGAGGTGAACCGGGCCTTCGAGGAGGCCGCCAGCGGCGATCTGCAGGGAATCCTCGGCTACGAGACCAGGCCTCTGGTGTCGGTCGACTACGTCAACGATCCGCGCAGCGCCATCGTCGATGGCCTCTCCACCCTGGTGGTGAACGGCACCCAGCTCAAGGCCTACGCCTGGTACGACAACGAGTGGGGCTACAGCTGCCGGATGGCGGATCTGGCCTGCCACGTGGCTGAGCTTGAAGCTCTCGCCCGATGAAACAGCTCACGGGACTGCAGCAGTACGCGGTCGTCACGGCCAATTACTGGGCCTTCACCCTCACCGATGGCGCTCTGCGCATGCTGGTGGTGTTCCACTTCCACCAGCTCGGCTACTCCACTCTGGAGATCGCCTTTCTCTTTCTGTTCTACGAGTTCTTCGGCATCGTCACCAACCTCTACGGCGGCTGGCTGGGGGCCCGCTTCGGGCTGCGGCTCACCCTCTGGGCGGGAACGCTGCTGCAGGTGGCTGCCCTGCTGATGCTGATCCCGGTGGCTGACAGCTGGCCGCGCTGGTGGAGTGTGGCCTACGTGATGGTGGCCCAGGCGATCAGCGGCATCGCCAAGGATCTCAACAAGATGAGCGCCAAGAGCGCCATCAAGACGGTGGTGCCGGAAACCCCAGGCGACCACAGCCGCGGCGAGAACCAGCTGTTCCAGTGGGTGGCGATCCTCACCGGTTCGAAGAACGCCCTCAAGGGGGTGGGCTTCTTCCTGGGGGGATTGCTGCTCACCACCATCGGCTTCGGCGCCGCCGTCGGGGCCATGGCCGCAGGGCTGTTTCTCTCCTTCCTGATGACCCTGGTGCTGCCTGGCGAGATCGGCAGGATGAAGGAGAAGCCGGCGTTCAGAGCCCTGTTCTCGAAATCCAGGGGCATCAATGGGCTGTCGCTGGCTCGCTTCTTCCTGTTCGGCGCCCGTGATGTCTGGTTCGTGGTGGCCCTGCCGGTTTTCCTGCAGGCGGCCCTCGGCTGGAAGTACTGGGAAGTGGGCGGCTTCATGGGCCTGTGGGTGATCGGCTACGGGATCATCCAGGCCTCAGCCCCGGCCCTGCGGCGCAGCTGGGGGCAGAGTGCACCCCCGGGGGTGTCTGCCGTGCAGTTCTGGAGCGCCGTGCTGACGGCCATCCCCGCCCTGATCGCCATCAGCCTCTGGCGCGAGGTGGGCCATCCCGGGGTGGCGGTGGTGGTGGGCCTGGCGGCCTTCGGGGCCGTGTTCGCTATGAATTCCTCGATCCACAGCTACATGGTGCTGGCCTACACCGATGCCGAATCGGTGAGCCTCAACGTCGGCTTCTATTACATGGCCAACGCGGCCGGCCGGCTGGTGGGCACGTTGCTCTCCGGTGCCCTGTTCCTGGTGGGCGGCCTGCAGGCCTGCCTCTGGTGCTCGGCTCTGCTGGTGGGCTTGTCGTGGCTGATCAGCCTGGGGCTGCCGGCCCCAGCCCATGAACGGCGGGCCCTGGCCTAGCAGCGGCCAGGCTGGTGCCCGTAAGGTGGGAGCCCGTTTGTCGAGGCGTGGTCTGCGGCGATGACCCAAGTGTTGGCCCTGTCGCACGAACCTGCCCTCGATGCGTTGTCCTCAGGCACCACGCTCCGTTCGGTGCCGAAGGACTTCCTCGATCCGCCATCGGCCTGGAACCCCACCGTGGGACTGTTTCTCGGGGGTTACGGCCTGGCGGCCCTGACGATCTGGGGCTGGTTCGTGCCCCAGTGGCCGCTGCCGCTGCTGCTGCCCCTCGGATTCCTGGCCCTGCACCTGGAGGGCACGGTGATTCACGACGCCTGCCACAACGCGGCTCACCCCAGCCGCTTCTGGAACGCGGTGATGGGCCATGGGGCTGCCCTGCTGCTGGGGTTCAGCTTTCCGGTGTTCACCCGGGTGCACCTCCAGCATCACGCCCATGTCAATGATCCGAAGCGTGATCCCGACCATATCGTCTCAACCTTCGGACCGCTCTGGCTCATCGCACCGCGCTTCTTCTATCACGAAGTCTTTTTCTTCCGTCACCGACTCTGGCGCAAGTGGGAGTTGCTGGAATGGGGCCTAGCTCGTGCCATCTTCGTTTCGATTGTTCTGGCCGCCTTCAGATTCGGCTTTGAGTCGTTCATCTTCAACTGCTGGTTCGCCCCGGCTCTGATGGTGGGCGTCACCCTGGGCCTCTTCTTCGATTACCTCCCCCACCGTCCCTTCAAGTCGCGCAACCGCTGGCACAGCGCCAGGGTGTACCCCAGCCGGCTGATGAATTGGTTGATCATGGGTCAGAACTATCACCTGATCCATCACCTCTGGCCGTCGATTCCCTGGTTCGAGTATCAGCCGGCCTACCGGGCGACCAAGCCACTGCTTGATGCCAAGGGATCACCCCAGCGCCTCGGGTTGTTCGAAACTCCCCACGACGGCATCAATTTCCTCTACGACATCTTCCTGGGCATTCGCAGCCATAAGCGGCGCCGCAGCCGGCTGCGTCCGATCGCCGCGCTGATGCCTACAGCCCGCTCCCGTCGTCACCTGATCTCGCTCCTGCACCGCACGGCCGTCTCACCGGTGCCGCGCTCTTCCGCCGGTTGAGGGCATCAGCCCAGGGGCTTTAGCTAACTGGCCAGGATCTGCGGAACCCGGAAGAAGTCGCCCTCGCGCTGGGGGGCCAGTTCCAGCAATTCTTCTCGCACGGGTGTCGGCACGACGTCGTCTTCGCGGGTCACATTGATCACTTCGACAGCCCTGGTGGTGGGAGGGACCCCCTCCGTATCCACCTGCTCCAGGTGCGCCACGTACTCGAGAATGCGCTCCAGCTGGCCGGTGTAGGTGGCGATCTTGGCCTCGGGAAGCTCCAGGCGAGCCAGTTTGGCCACCTTGCGCACGTCGTCGGAAGAAATCTTGCCCATCGTGGCCCTGCTGCTCGTCTGGCCCGAACCTAGCTGTAGCTGCCCGGGCGTTTCCGGCTCACTCGCTCAGAAAGGTCTCCAGATCCTGGCTGAGGGCCTCGGCGGCCAGCTCCAGGAATCGGCGGCCGTCGTCAGCGCTGGCGAGGAAGGGGTCGGACCCCATGCGTCCATCGGGGTGGCGACGGCGGAAATCCTCGGGACCGTGGATCGGTCCGGCTGGCGCCGGCTCCGGAAGGGGCCGTTGCTTGGCCACCAGGCTCGGCTCCAGGTGCAGGGTCAGAGCGATTTCGCTGGGAGTGGCATGGTGCCCCTCCCGCTGGCCATAGCGCTCGCGCGCCTCCCGCATCACCGGCCCGGCCATGAACCAGTTGGCCAGTTGGCAGCGCAGATTGGGAGCCCCTGCCAGCCCTCGGCTGGCGGCCGTGGCGTAGGCCTCGGCAAAGGCGGCCCTTGTGGTGGCGATGTTGCCGCCATGGCCGTTGATCACGAAGATCCGCTCGAAGCCATGGCGGGCCAGGGAGAGCACCACGTCATGGATCACGGCCAGGAGCGTTGAGGGCTGGAGACTGATCGTCCCCGCGAAGCCCAGGTGATGTTCGGCCATGCCGAAAGCCTGGACGGGCGTGACCAGCACGCCGGTGCGGCGACCCACCTCCAGGGCCACCGCTTCGGCGGTGAGGGCATCGGTGCCGATGGCCCCGGTGGGGCCATGCTGCTCCGTGGAACCGAGGGGAACGATCACCCCCTTGCAGCCTCGGAGGTAGTCCTCCACCTCGGGCCAGCTGCGCAGCTGCAGCCGGATCGCCTCGACGCTGGCAGCTGGGCCCCGGAGAGGGCTCCCGGCTGTCCCGACGGTCTGGGGGGAGGAGATCGTCACCGGGGACAGCTCGGCGACGGGGCCGAAACGAGGGAACCTCTGAAGTATCCCTAGGATTGATGGCATCCGGGCCCCGATCCGCACGCGGCCCGCTGGAGCCGGAACTCAGGATGCTGCACCGCAAGCTGGATCAGTTCTGCAGCGAGAAGCGACCGGTCTGGGTCTTCCTGCGCGATCAGCAGCGCTGGATCGAGCAGGCTCTGGTGGTGGAGATCGCCGGTGATCTGGTCACTCTTCGCTACGACGAGGAGGACGATGACGAACTGCACACCTGGGAGGAGAGCATTCGCCTCGATTCGATCGGAGCGGTCAGCACCCGCCTGGCCTTCTTCAGCCGCACGGCCAGGGCCGAGGATCTCGGCACCGCCGAAGACTGCCCCGAATCCGAGCAGCTGCGCCGCCAGGGCTGAGACCGGCGGACTTCCAGCGTCTGGAGTTCAGTGGGCGGTGCCGTTGCCGTCGTAGTCGTCGGTGTCGTAGTAACCGCCCCGGGTGCCGAAGTAGAGGGTCGCCAGGCAGAACAGACCGCTGCCGGCCAGCAGCACGGTGCCGAGATTGAAGCTGGAGAGAGCGTTGGACACGAAACAGACGCGGATAACAGCCAGGGACCAACCCCATCACGAGGCGGCTCATCCCAGTCTGGCGGGTTCCGCCGCCGGAGCCGCCGCCGGGACCGGCGGTGTCGATCTCCTGACGCCCGGCTTCTTCGCACGCGCGGCCCATCAGGTGGGCCCGGATCTGGTGGGCTGCCAGTTGCTGCGCCGCTTCGAGGATGGGCGCTGCCTCCGGGGACTGGTGGTGGAAACCGAGGCCTACTGCCAGAGCGAGCCCGCCTGCCATGGCCACCGGCGCCGCACACCCTCCAACGACACGCTGTTCGGCCCGCCTGGGCGCTTCTACGTTTACGTCAGTCATGGCATCCATCACTGCGTGAATGTGGTCACCGAGCGTGAAGGCTGGGCCAACGGTGTCCTGCTGAGGGCCGTGGCCCTGGCGGGTGAGCCCGAACGCATCGCCGCTGGCCCGGCCCTGCTGGCCCGCCGCTTCGGCCTGGAC
>NZ_JAYGIA010000012.1:0-28071 GCF_034931165.1 Synechococcus sp. BA-124 BA4
GCGCAGCAACAGCAGGGTGACACCGGCCATGGTCAGCCCAGCTCCAGATGGGCCCGCAGGGCGAGCAGCGACGACGGTCCGAGCGGCGGCGGCGCATCCTCCAGCAGGGGAGGCTCGATCGCCACACTGAAGGCCAGGCCCTTCACGCCTCCCACCAGGGAATGGCCCACCAGGCCGGTGACCAGTTGCCAGGGGTGCCAGGGCACCAGAAGGTCCTGGGCGGGTTCGGCAGCCAGGGCAGCCTGCAGGGGAGCGCTGCGGGTCCCCAGAGTCTGCAGCTGCTCGACCCGCTCCTGGGGGGCCTGGCGGCCCTGCAGCTGATCGTCGAGGGCCGCCAGGCCCTCACCCCACCAGGTTGTGTCACCCTGATCGAAGCGGGCACCGGCCAGCGTGGCCTGCAACCGGTCCGGATCGCCCTTTCCGGGGCGAGCCTCCAGGCGGCTCCACACCTGAAGGGTCCGACCGGCCCGGCTCAGGGGCGCCGGGCTGTAGCCCTGCTCGATCAGGGCAGGACGGAGTTGCTCCGTGGTCAGGGCCGTGGTGGCCGTGGCGAGCATCCAGCCCTCCCGGCGGCTCAGGGCCAGCAGGGGACCATGGTCGGCGGCCGCCACCAGTGTCGGCAACGGTCCGTTCAGTTGAGCGAGGGTCTGCCGAAGCAGCGGCCCCACCAGGGAGTTCCAGAGGTCAGCGCTGGCCGGATCGCCCTGGTCCGCCAGCAGGGAGGCCGGATCCTGGAGCAGGGCCAGACTGGCCACCGGACCGCTCAATCCGGCGAGCAGATCGGGGAGCGGATCCAGCTGCAGCGGCGGCAGGTCCTGACGCACGGGCAGCAGTGCCTGGAGCTGAAGGCCCCGGCCGGCCGGCACCAGCGAAGCCACCAGGTCACCAAGCCCCTCGGCTCCGGTCAGGGTGGGGGGGAGATCGAGCCAGTCGCTGAAGGCCTGCGGGCGGGCGGTGAGCAGGGCCACTCCCCGCTCCAGTCGGCCGACCGCGGCCTGGAGCGAGTCCTGTCCCGCCTGGTTGAGTTCCTCGATCTGAGAGACATCGAGGGCCTGCTCCAGCACCCCACGGCCGGAGGCGATCAACACCAGCCGGTCGTCGATCAGGGCCGTGGCCATGGGCTGAGTGGTCTCACCCACCAGGGCTCCCCGCCCGCTGATCAGCCCCATGCCCCGGTAACTGCTGATCTGCAGAGCGGTGCCCGCCAGGCTGCGGGACTGCCAGAAACGCTGAAGGAAGCGGCGCGCGCCCTCGGGTTCGCGGCAGCCCAGGGCCAGCAGCCAGCCGCTGGGGCCGTCGCTCCCCTCCGGAGCGATCACCGCCAGGCTGGTTTCGGGGCCCAGCCAGCTGGCCAGCTCGCTGGAATAGTCGAGGCCGGCCGTGGCGTAGGCACCATCGCGCAGATTCAGCATCAGTCCGGCTGCCCCCCGGCGCTGGGGCGGGGGAGCCACGGCCCTGGCATAGGCCACCAGGTCGTCAGGTTCCACCAGGAGATGAAGACTGAGCAGGGCGGTGCGCGGCACGAAGCGGGCAGCCAGGGGCAGATGCAGCGGCTGCCGCTCCAGGCGGAGGGGACTCTGACGGAGCGCCAGCCACCAGAAGCCTCCCCCCAGGGAGAGCAGGAGCAGAGCTGCCGTCAGCACAGCCGCCAGGAAGGGGCGAGCCTTCATGCGCCGCACGCAGGGGTCCTGTCATCTTCAACCATGACCACGCCCGCTGGACTGTCAGCATGGATCCCATGACCACCCCGATTCCAAGGGCCATCCGTGCCAGTGCGCTCCAGCAACGGCTGCTCGCCGGCGAACCGCTGCTGCTGGTTGACGTGCGTGAACCGGCTGAACTCGAGATGGCGTCGCTGAACGAGCCGGTGCTGCATCTGCCGCTCAGCCGCTCAGCGGAGTGGGTGGAGCGTGTGGAAAGCCTGATCGGGCGCGACCGGACGGTGGTGGTGCTCTGCCATGCCGGAATCCGCAGCTGGCAGTTCGCCTGCTGGTTGATGGAGGCCCAGGGCTACGACGACGTGCTCAACCTGCAGGGTGGCATCGACGCCTGGAGCGTGGAGGTGGATTCCTCGGTGCCGCGCTACTGAGGGCCGCTCAGCGGCACCGGTTCCCATCCTGACCGCAACAGGCCGGCTGGAGAGGGGATTTCTTCTTTACCATCAGAGCCTCCCATCCCGCCAGCGCGCATGTGATCGCCCTGCCCCACCGCCAGCAGCAGGTGCTGCAGGCCACGGTGCATCACTACGTCGACACCATGGAGCCGGTGGGCAGCCGCACCCTGATCCGCCGCTTCGGTCTGCCCGCCAGCGCGGCCACCGTGCGCTCCACCATGGGAGCGCTTGAGCAACGGGGCCTGCTGCTGCAGCCCCACACCTCGGCCGGCCGCATCCCCAGCCAGCAGGGCTACCGCCTCTACGTGGATGCGCTGCTGCCGGCCCCCGGTGCCGGGGCGGTTCAGCTGCAGCGGGAAATGCTGGGCCTGAGCCTGCAGTGGGCGGCACTCGATGATCTGCTTCTGCATGTGGCCCGTCGCCTGGCCGATCTCACGGGTCTGATGAGTCTGATCACCCGTCCTCAGCGGGCCGAGTCCCGTCTGCAGGCGATCCGGCTGGTGCCCAATGGCGAGCGGCTGCTGGTGTTGCTGGTGGAGAACGCCCTGGTCGCCAGCAGCCTCAACCTGCGCCTGCCCCCCGGGGCCAGTCCGGAACTTCCAGCCCTGGAGAGGTGGCTGCAGACGGAACTGGACGGCCCTCCTGGGGGCCTCATCCGCTGGGAGAGCCTCCCCTCCCAGCTGCGCACCAGCGGCGGCGTGCTGCGCCAGGCCCTGCGCAGCCATCGTCAGGCCCGAAGCAGTGATGGCGACGGTGCCGTTGTCGTGGGCATGGGCGGGCTCCTGGCCCAGCCCGAATTCAGCCGCAGTGCCGATCTCAGGCCATTGCTGCAGCTGGTGGAGGAGGAGCCTCAGCGTCTTTTGCATCCGTCCAGGCAGCAGGATCCGGAGGGGATCTGGATCGGAGCGGAGCATCCCCACCCCGCCCTGCGCCACTGCGCCGTGGTGCGGGCCACCTACCGGAGCGGAGACGGCAGCGAAGGCCAGGTGGCCCTGCTGGGACCGATGCGGATGGCTTATGCCACGGCGATCTCAGCGGTGCGCTCAGTGGCCACTAGCCTGCAGCGTCTGCTCAGCTGAGGCCCGACGGAATGACCTATTGCGTGGGGTTCTGGTTGGAGGCCGGCCTGGTGATGGCCTCCGACTCCCGCACCAACGCCGGTGTCGACTACATCTCCTCCTACCGGAAACTGCACATCTTCGAGCCGGCTCCCGACCGGCTGTTCATGCTTCTGGCCGCCGGCAACCTGGCCACGACCCAGGCGGTGATCAATCACATCAAGCGCGACCTGAACCAGGCCAGGCGCGATGGATCGCCCATGGCGGGGCTGCCGCTGGTCGGTCAGGGGGGGTCCGGTGGGGCGTCCAGACAACACGATCTGCTCAGTGCCAGCTATCTGTTCGAAGTGGCCGCCTACATCGGCCGGCTGAGTGTGGAGGTGCAGAACGAGAACCACTCGGCGCTGCACCAGGTGGGTGCCAGCGGCGAGGCCAGTTTCATCCTCGGCGGCCAGATCGCCGGCCAGCCCCATGGCCTGTATCTGATCTACCCCCAGGGCAACGCGATCATGGCCACGCCCGAAACACCGTTCCTGCAGATCGGGGAGAGCAAGTACGGAAAGCCGCCGCTCGATTCGGTGGGACATTGCCGGATGTCGCTGGAAGACGCTGCCCGGCTCTGTCTGGTGTCGCAGGTGATCACCCGGCGCTCCAACCTCACCGTGGGACCCCCGTTCGAAGTGGCGATCTATCCGCGGGACAGCCTGGCGGTGGCGCACCACCAGAGACTGGAGCGGGGCGCAACCGAAATCGCCGAAATCAACCGGATCTGGATCGAGAGTCAGCGCCAGGCGATGCAACGGCTGCCCCGCTTTCCCTGGGAGCAGGAGCGGTCCGGAGTCCCCACCTGAGCGACCCCGCAACCTGGGTCACCCCCCGGCCAGCTGCTCCCCGAGCCGGTCGGCCACCGTGTTCACATCCTTGTCGCCGCGTCCGGAGAGGTTGATCACCAGCTCGGTGCCCGGCGCCAGGGTGGGGCAGAGCTGCTCCAGCCAGGCGAAGGCGTGGGCTGTTTCCAGAGCCGGAATGATGCCTTCCAGAAGGCTGACCCGCCGCAGGGCATCGAGCGCCTCCTGATCGGTGACGGCAGCGTATTCAGCCCGTCCCAGCTCCTGCAGGTAGCTGTGCTCCGGGCCCACTCCCGGATAGTCGAGGCCGGCGCTGATCGAGTGGGCTTCCTGCACCTGCCCCTGCTCGTCCTGGAGCAGCAGGCTCATGGCCCCATGCAACACCCCGACACGACCTTCGGTGATGGTGGCGGCATGGCGGCCCGTGGCCACGCCGTCGCCAGCCGCCTCCACGCCAATCAGGCGCACGGAGGTGTCGGTGACGAAGGGATGGAAGAGACCCATGGCGTTGGACCCGCCACCCACGCAGGCGAGGAGCACATCGGGCAGACGGCCGAAGGCTTCCTGGCACTGGACCCTGGTTTCCTCGCCGATCACGGCGTGAAAATCACGCACCAGCATCGGGTAGGGGTGGGGTCCGGCCACCGACCCCAGGATGTAGTGGGTGCTCTCCACGTTGGTCACCCAGTCGCGGATCGCCTCGCTGGTGGCGTCCTTGAGGGTGGCGGTGCCGGCGGTGACGGGCTGCACCGTGGCCCCCAGCAGGCGCATCCGGAACACGTTCAGGGCCTGGCGGCGCATGTCCTCGGCGCCCATGTAGATCACGCACTCCAGGCCGAAGCGGGCACAGACCGTGGCGGTGGCCACACCGTGCTGGCCGGCGCCGGTCTCGGCGATGATCCGTTTCTTGCCCATGCGCAGGGCGAGCAGGGCCTGACCGAGCGCATTGTTGATCTTGTGGGCGCCGGTGTGGTTGAGGTCCTCGCGCTTCAGCCAGATGCGCGGGCCGCCCTCGGGGCGCCGGTAATGGGCGCTGAGACGCTCCGCTTCGTAGAGCGGCGACGGGCGTCCCACGTAGGTCTTGAGCAGATGATTGAGCCTGCTGGTGAAGGCGGGATCGGCCCAGGCCTCAGCCGCCGCCTGCTCCAGCTCCGCCAGGGCCGGCATCAGGGTCTCGGGCACGTACTGGCCCCCGTAGCGCCCGAAGCGCCCGAGCGCATTGGGTCGGGCCCCCACCTCCAGGGCGGCGGAATCCGGGAGGGTCCCGGAATCCGGTGGGATCGGGGGAAGGGTGCTCGTCACCGGTGATCGATCGGGGAACCCCAGCCTAGGAAGCAGGCCGCGGCGGCACCGGGGGCGGTGGCAGGGTCCAGCTGTCGTCAGCGGAGGAGCGGGACGGCGGCCAGCCCAGGGGCTCATCGATGGCCAGCCCCGCCGCGGGATCGCGGCAGGGCGGCGCCTCCACCATCGAAAAGGTCAGGGAGCGGGCATCGGCTCCCGGCACAGGACGGCAGGAGGCCGGCGCCGGGCTTGGCACCAGATCGAGGCGGAGCATCTCGAAGCGGACGGGCGGCAGATCCATCGGCTCAGGGGTGCGCTGTGATGGAAGGCGTAGCGGCAACAGGGTCCATGGGCAAGGGAGGCTGGCAGGAATTCAGCGCCGCGGCGAGCACCGCCCGGCCGGCGGCTGCGGATGCAGCGGTTCCACCCCGGCCGCAGCAACGGGTGCGGGTGCAGCGCACCAAGGCGGGCAAGGGAGGGAAGACCGTGACAGTCATCACCGGCCTCGAGATCTGTGAGGCCGACTCCCGGGCCCTGCTCAAGCGGCTCAAGGCCACAGCCGGCAGCGGCGGCACCCTCAAGGACGGCGTGATCGAGCTGCAGGGGGATCAGGTGACCACCTGCCTGGAGACGCTCACGGCGGAAGGCTTCCGGCCCCGGCAGGCGGGTGGCTGATCAGCCGCTGGTCACTCCAAACCACCAGGGGGTGGGAAAGGTGAGACCATCACCCCATTGCTCTCCTCATCTTCACTCAGTCGATGACCAGTTCTCGCACCGACAGCAAAGCCACCAACATCGTCTGGCATGAGGCCTCGGTGAACCGCGACTCCCGCGCCAGCCAGCGCGGCCACCGCAGCGCGATCCTCTGGTTCACGGGACTCTCCGGTGCTGGCAAGAGCACCCTGGCCAACGCCGTGAACGTGGAGCTGTTCCGGCGGGGGCTGGCCACCTACCTGCTTGATGGCGACAACGTGCGCCATGGCCTCTGCAAGGACCTGGGGTTCTCCGATGCCGACCGGGAAGAGAACATCCGCCGCATCGGCGAGGTGGCCAAGCTCTTCCTCGACGCCGGCGTGATCACCCTCACAGCCTTCGTGTCGCCCTTCCGGGCCGACCGCGACCGGGCCAGGGCCCTGGTGGAGAGCGGCGATTTCATCGAGATCCACTGCGCCGCCGATCTGGCGGTCTGCGAGCAGCGGGATCCCAAGGGGCTGTACGCCAAGGCCCGTGCCGGCGTGATCAAGGAGTTCACCGGCATCTCCAGCCCCTACGAGGCCCCGGAGTCCCCTGAGCTGCTGGTCGACACCGGCGGCAGGCTGGAGGAGAACGTGGCCCAGGTGATCAGCTATCTGGAGCGTCAGGGGTTGATCGCGGAGGGCTGAGCAGTCGATCCATGGCCCCCTGCCTGAGGAGAAGTTCCGGCTCGGGCAGACCGAGGCGACGGGCCACCTCATCAAGGAACGCCTTGAGGCAACTGGCCACCGGCACCGCCAGCAGCAGGCCCAGCAGGTCGCCGAGGCCCAGCAGGCTGCCGATCCGGGCCCCGACCGGCAGGCTGAGCAGCAGCCAGGCCGGCTGCAATCCCACGATCTTGCCCATCAACCTGGGCTGGATCACCTGGTCGACCACCTGGCCCACGGCGATCGCCACGGCCAGCACCTCCAGGCCGGTGCTGGGATCCTCCAGCGCCAGCAACAGGCTGACCAGCACGATGGTGAAGGCACTGGCATAGGGGATCAGGGTGGTGAACCCGATCGCCACGGCGAACAGCACGCCATAGGGGATTCCCAGCAGGGTGAAGACCACGATCTGGGCTGCGCTCAGAATCAGCGCAAGGATCACCTGGCCGCCGAAGTACCCGCGGAAGGTGCGGTTCACGGTGCCCAGCGCCATCTCCCGCCAGCTGGCCGGCAACCAGCGAGCCAGGCCGAGGCTGATCGACTCGCCTCCCAGCAGCAGGAAGATGGCCAGAACGATTACGATCACGCTGTTGATCGTCAGGGTGAGGGTGGCGCCGAGCAGTCCGAGCAGCTTCTGACTCAGCTGGGAGGCGTACTGGGTGGAGCGCGTCAGCAGGGCACTGCTGAGGTCGCCGAAATCCGCCGGCAGACCATGCTCCACCGCCCAGGCCTGAGCCTGGGTGAGCAGGTTTTCCGCCTCCACAAACCAGCCCGGCAAGGCCGTGAGCAGATCCGCGAGCTGCTCCACCAGCAGGGGAATGATCCAGAGGGCCACCAGCACCAGCACCAGCAGGCCCACTCCCAGCACCAGGGCAAGGGCCAGGGGCCGGGGCAGGCCTCGGCCCGTCAGCCAGCGGCTGGGAAGATCGAGCAGGAAGGCAATCAGCGCCGCGGTGAGGAACAGTGCCGGGAAGGGTGCAAGCGGCAGCAACAGCTGACGCAGCACCCAGAAATTGAGCACCAGCAGGGGCAAGGCCAGGCCCAGCCTCTGCCAGGCGGTGAAGGGGGCCGGGCGGATCATGACGAGGGATCCGCTGTCGCCGGGTCCGGCGCATCTGAGGGCAGGGGCTTCACCTTCCGGCGGAACACCTCAAGACCCGAGGGGGGCACGGCCACCTCGATCAGCTGAAGCCGTCCGGGAATCAGCTGCTCGAACCGCCCGCCCGGCACATCGCCCGGCTGCACCGAGAGCCCGCGGTCGATCATCACCACCCGTCGCAGAGGCGGGCGCACCTCGATGCTCTCGTCCCGTTGGTCGAGCACCAGATCGGCCTCACCATGGTCATACGCGGGGAGATGCACCGAGGGAAGGCGGTAGGCCCGGCGGTCGGAGCGGCCGGCCACCACCACAAGGGTGGTCGCCGGATCGAAGCGCTTCACCGCTCGGATCGCCAGTCCCCACTCGTGATCGTAGGAGCGCAGATTTTCGAGGAAGCGATCACCGGGCACCAGCAGGAACAGGGCGCATTGCAACGTGAGAACCAGCAGCAGGGGACGGGGCCAGCTCAGAGCACCGTCCCCGTCGGCCCGCTCCGCCAGGCGCGCGGCCAGCAGCAGCAGCACGGCCGGGAGAATGGTGGTGGCATGCCCCATGCGGGTGAAATGCACCATCAGCAGGTAGAGCGCCGAGGGGGTCACCCAGAGGGCCATGAACCAGCGCCGCCAGAGCCGCACCTGCCGGGGTGGCGGCCCAGCGGCCTGGGCGGCCGGGCCTGCCCAGCTGGTGCCCAGAGCCAGGCCCAGACCAGCCGGAGCCGTGAGCGCCACCGTGCGGATCAGCAACCAGCCGTTGCCGAGCACTCCTCGGTCGGAAGCCTGCTGGGCATGGTCGCCTTTCCAGGCCATCAGCTGCGACCAGAATGGTCCCGGGCCGCCCGCCTCGTCCAGAAAGGCCAGGCCCCACCACACCAGCACCCCGAGGCCGAGGGCCACGGCCACCAGCAGCCGCCAGGGCCGCAGGCCCCGGCGGCAGCCCCTGAGGCAGCACACCAGCACCAGGGGGAACAGAAACAGCGGGGTGTTCGGCCGGATGCCGCCGGCGGTGGCCATCAGAAGCGCCAGGGGGGGCAGGAAGCGCGGATCCCCCTCGGCCACGAACCAGGCACAGCAGGCGATCGCCATGACCCAGCCCAGCTCGGTGCCGTAGCTGAGAGGCTGGCTGGAGTAAAACCAGAGCAGGGGACTGCTGAACAGCAGCACCACCATCCACCAGGCGGCCCGTTGGCCCCCCCAGCGCCGGGCCAGGATCCAGCCGAAGGGCAGAGCCGCGGCCGACACCAGGACGTTCACCAGCTCCAGGGCCGCCACCCCGTTGCCTCCGGTGAGTGGCAGACTCAGGCGTCCGAGGTTGATCAGCCACCAGAAGCAGCCGGGCAGGTGTGGCTGGTGGCGGTCGAGGTCGAAGTCGGTGAGAGCCAGCACGAAATTGCCGGCATCCCAGGCCTGCACAAGCTCCGTGCGGGTGAGCCAGCGGCTGAGAGCTCCAGCGCAGAACAGCAGAAGCCACCAGATCCAGGCGGCCGCCGGTGGCCGTCGGGCCGCCCCAGAGCCTGTTGCCGAGCTCGACACTTGCATCACTCAGCCCTCCATGGCAGCCAGATAGGCCGTGCTCCCGAGATCCTGCAGGCGGGCGTCCTTGGCACAGACCTGATCATGGAGCTGCAGACGATGCTGCCTGAGCTGCTCGGCCAGGGCCGGATCGGCTGTGGCCAGGATCTGGACCGCCAGCAGACCGGCATTGGTGCCATTACCGATGGCCACGGTGGCCACGGGGATCCCGGCCGGCATCTGAACGATCGAATGGAGCGAATCCACCCCCGAGAGAGCCCTGCTCAGCACCGGCACACCGATCACCGGCAGGGTGGTGAGCGCCGCCACCATTCCCGGCAGGTGGGCGGCGCCGCCGGCCCCCGCCACGATCACCTTGAGGCCCCGGCCGGCGGCGGCTTCCGCGAAGTGCACCATCTCCCGTGGGGTGCGATGGGCCGAGAGCACCCGCACCTCCACGACCACGCCGAAGTTCTCGAGCACCTTCACCGCCGGCTGCATCGTCGGCAGGTCGGAATCGCTGCCCATCACCACGGCCACCAGCGGCACAGCCCCTGAGCCGGGCCCCGACGGGTTGGCGGCCTCAGCGGAAACGGGTTCGAGGGTCAAGGCAGGGGCCATGCGGCGAGGATGGCATTCTCCCCGCCCGTTCGCCCCGGAGCCGATGACCGTGCGCTGGATCAGCAACGTCCGTCTGCCCGAGGCGTCGACGGGCCGCCATGGTTCCGAGCGGCACTGGCGCCTCGGGGTGGACAGCCGGGGTCTGATCGTCCGGGTGGTGCCAGTCGAGGCCGGCAGCTGTGCCGCCGGCCTCGACTGGGCCGGCGACTGGATCAGCCCGACGGGAGTGGATCTGCAGATCAACGGAGGCCTGGGCCTGGCCTTCCCCGAGCTGGAGCCGGCCGACCTGCCGCGGCTGCTGGAGCTGCTGGAGCTGCTCTGGGCCGATGGGGTGGAGGCGATCTGTCCGACCCTGGTGACCTGCGCCGTGCCTCCCCTGCGCCAGGCGCTGGCCGTGCTGCGACAGGCCCGCCTCCAGCACCGGCCCGGGCGCTGTCAGCTGCTGGGCGCCCATCTGGAGGGTCCCTTCCTGGCAGCGGTGCGACGCGGCGCCCACCCCGAGGCCCACCTGGCGGTCCCCAGCCTTGAGGCCCTGCAGGAGCGGATCAGCGGCTATGAGCAGGAGATCGCCCTGGTGACTCTGGCTCCCGAACTCGAGGGGGCCGATGCCGTGATCGCCGCCCTCCGTCAGCACGGCATCGTGGTGAGCCTCGGCCACAGCGCGGCCACGGAGGCAGAAGCCGGGCGGGCGTTCGCGGCGGGGGTGGGCATGCTCACCCATGTCTTCAATGCCATGCCCGACCTGCACCGCCGAGCCCCCGGTCCGGTGGCGGCGGCGCTGCTGCGCGGCAATGTGGCTCTCGGCCTGATCGCCGATGGGGTGCATGTGGCCCCCTCGATGGCGGTTCTGCTGCAGCGGCTGGCCCCTGAGCAGGTGCTGCTGGTGAGCGACGCGCTCGGACCGTATGGCCTGACTGAGGGGCGCCACCGCTGGGATGAACGGGTGCTGCTGGTGGAAGACGGCAGCTGCCGGCTGGAGGACGGCACCCTGGCGGGCGTGACCCTGCCCCTGCTGGAGGGGGTGACGCGCCTGGCCCGCTGGAGCGGTGAACCGGGCCGCGCAATCGCCGCCGCCACCCTCGTGCCCCGGCGTGTGCTGGGGGAGCGGCGGACGCTTCCCCAGCTGTTGCTTGGACGGCCCCTGAACGAAACCCTGCGCTGGCGGGCAGGAGCGGACGGGGAGGTGCGCTGGCAGCGCGGGTCCGAAGCGGCTCCTTAAGATCCGGCAACTCCTGCCAGCGCAGCCATGGCCACCTCTCCAGCGCCGGACGTCGGCGCCAAGCTGGCCGAGAAGGCCGAAGTGCGCGACTACTTCAACAGCACGGGCTTCGAGCGCTGGAAGCGGATCTACAGCGACAGCGACGACGTCAACAAGGTGCAGCGCAACATCCGCCTGGGGCATCAGAAAACGGTGGATCAGGTTCTCGAGTGGCTGCAGGAGGAGGGCGATCTGGCCCAGCGCAGCTTCTGTGATGCCGGCTGCGGCGTCGGCAGCCTCAGCCTGCCCCTGGCCCGACTCGGGGCAGGCAGCATCGCCGCCAGTGACCTCTCCGAAGCCATGGTGGAGGAGGCCCGTCGTCGTCTGGAAGGCAGCCGGCTCCCCGCTGAGCAGGTGCAGTTCAGCGCCTCGGACCTGGAGAGCCTCCAGGGCAGGTACGACACGGTGATCTGCCTGGACGTGTTCATCCACTACCCCCAGGCCGCGGCCGAGGAGATGGTGCGTCACCTCGGCGGGCTGGCCGAACGGCGGCTGATCGTGAGTTTTGCCCCCTACACCCCCCTGCTGGCCCTGCTCAAATCGATCGGGCAGCTCTTCCCTGGGCCGAGCAAGACCACCCGTGCCTACACCCTGCGGGAGGACGGCATCGTTGCCGCCGCCTCCGAGGCCGGCTTCCAGCCCAGGCGCCGCAGCCTCAACCAGGCTCCATTCTATTTCTCACGCCTGATCGAATTCGAGCGCGGCTGAGTCGTCAGCCACGCCCGGGAGGCCTCCACCGACCGAGTCCGGTCAGGTGGCCATAGCCAGTTTCTCGCGCTCCAGCAGGCCCACCGTGGCCACCTCGCTGGGGGGAACAAGAACCTTGAAGCGTGAGCGCCACTGCGGCCAGTTCGCCAGGATCTCGGCCGCCCGGCGGCTGCCGGTGACTTCGAGGTGGGCCTCCAGCAGAGGTTTGATCAGTTGCTCCTGCTCGGGGGTCTCCAGCGGATGGACCGAGACGATCTCGGGATTGAGGAGCCCTCCCAGCGCGTCCTCCTCGTCCAGGAGGAAGGCCACACCCCCTGTCATGCCCGCAGCCACGTTGCGTCCCGTGCTGCCCAGGACAACGACCACCCCACCGGTCATGTATTCGCAGCAGTGGTCTCCGCAACCTTCGACCACGGTGCGCGCGCCGCTGTTGCGAACGGCGAAGCGTTCCCCGGCCCGCCCGAGGGCGAACAGCTCGCCCCCGGTGGCGCCATAGAGGCAGGTATTGCCCAGGATGACCTGGTTGCCGGGATCACGGGTTGCGGCCGAAGGCACAACCGTGATGCGGCCGCCGTTGATGCCCTTGCCGACGTAGTCGTTGGCATCCCCCTCGAGGCGCAGGTTCATGCCCTGCAGGGTGAAAGCGCCGAAACTCTGGCCGGCGGCACCCTCGAAGCAGAAATCCAGCAGGCCCTCGAACCCCTTGTTGCCGTGGCGGGCAGCCAGCTCTCCAGCCAGGCGGGCCCCGACACTGCGATCGGTGTTCACGATCGTCAGGCGACGGGCCACGTGCCCGTGCTGCTCGATGGCCGCGAGCACCTCGGGATCAGCCAGAAGCTGATCCTCGAGGATCACTCCATTGCCGTGGGCGTGGCTGTCATGGCGCAACCAGCTGCGGTCGTCGGAACCGGGCAGCGGGGCCAGAAGACAGGTGAGATCGAGGGCGCTGGTCTTGGCCAGAGCCACCTGCCGGGGATGCAGAAGCTCCACCCGGCCGATCAGGTCGTCCAGACGGGCCACGCCGAGCACGCTCAGCAACTGGCGCACTTCCTCAGCCACGTAGAGGAAGAAATTGACCACGTGCTCCGGCAGGCCGGTGAAGCGCTTGCGCAGGGCCTCCTTCTGGGTGGCCACCCCTACCGGGCAATTGTTGGTGTGGCAGACACGGGCCATGATGCAGCCCTCGGCGATCATGGCCACCGAACCGAATCCGTATTCCTCGGCGCCGAGCAGGGCCGCCATCACGACGTCCCAGCCGGTCTTGAGCCCACCGTCGGCCCGCAGCAGCACCCGGTTGCGCAGTCCGTTCGCGAGGAGGCTGCGGTGCACTTCCGAGAGCCCCAGCTCCCAGGGGCTGCCCGCGTGCTTGATCGAGCTCAGGGGCGACGCTCCCGTGCCGCCGTCATGGCCGGAGATCTGAATCACATCGGCATTGGCCTTGGCCACGCCGGCGGCGATCGTGCCGATGCCGATCTCGGCCACCAGCTTCACCGACACCTTGGCGGTCGGATGGACCTGGTGCAGATCGTGGATCAGCTGGGCCAGATCCTCGATGGAATAGATGTCGTGGTGGGGCGGCGGGGAGATCAGCGCCACACCGGGCTTGCTGTTGCGCAGCCAGCCGATGTAGGCATCGACCTTGGGACCGGGCAGCTGGCCCCCTTCACCGGGCTTGGCCCCCTGGGCCACCTTGATCTCGAGTTGCTGCCCACTGCGCAGGTACTCCGGAGTGACGCCGAAACGCCCCGAGGCCACCTGCTTGATGGCCGAGCAGGCACTGTCACCGGGCACGAGGCCCCGAAGCGTGGGCAGGGTGGCGGAGCGGCCCTCCTCGTCGACATCGGTGAGCGGGTGGTAGCGAGCCGGATCCTCTCCTCCCTCCCCACTGTTGCTCTTGCCGCCGATCCGGTTCATGGCCACCGCCAGCACCTCGTGGGCCTCACGGGACAGGGCCCCAAGGCTCATGCCACCGGTGCAGAACCGGCTGCAGATGCTCTCCACGCTCTCCACCTGCTCGATCGGCAGGGGGGTGGGGGAGGGGCGCAGCTCCAGCAGGTCGCGCAGGCCTGTGACCGGACGGTTCTCCAGCAGGGTGCGGTAGGTGGCGAAATGGTCGTAGCCGGGACCGGCGGCCACCGCCGCATGCAGGGCCTTGGCCATCTCCGGGCTGTTGAGGTGGAACTCACCACCGGAGCGGTACTGCACGAAGCCCATGAACTCGAGCTTGGTGCGGTTGAGCTCGGGGAAGGCCTTGGCGTGGAACGCCAGGGTTTCGTTGGCGAGATCACGCAGGCTGAGGCCTGCCACCCGGCTGGTGGTGCCGCGGAAGGCCAGGTCGATCAGATCGGCGCCGATGCCGATGGCCTCGAAGATCTGGGCGCCGTGGTAGCTGGCGAGCAGCGAGATGCCGATCTTGGAGAGGATCTTGCGCAGGCCGGCCTCCAGGGCCTTGCGCACGTTGGCCTGGGCCTTGGCGGCATCGATCGCCGGCAGCTTGCCGCGCTCCATCAGGGAGCGGGTCTTGGGGTGGTCCAGCCAGTGGCGGGTGGTCTCCCAGGTGAGCCAGGGGCAGACGGCGCTGGCGCCGAAACCGATCAGGCAGGCCAGGTGGTGGGTGCTCCAGCACTGGGCCGTGTCGATCACCAGGGAGCAGTGCAGGCGCACCCCCAGCCTGAGCAGATGCTGGTGGACAGCGCCTACGGCCAGCAGCGCCGGGATGAAGGTGGTGGTGGCGCTCAGTCCCTCGGCGGCCCGATCGGAGAGCACCAGGATCTGGCTGCCGTTTTGCACCGCCTGCTCCGCCGCCTGACAGAGACGCTGCACAGCGGCCTCCAGGCCAGCTGGCCCCTGATCCAGCCCATAGAGGGTGGTGAGGGTGGTGGTGGCCAGGCCCTGGTGGGGCAGGGCCTCCAGGTCGGATTCGTTGAGAACAGGCGTGGCCAGGTGGAGCACCGAGGCGGCCGAGGGCTCCGGCCGCAGGGCCGATCCTCGCCGCCCCAGGTGCATCTCCAGGCTCATCACCAGCTCCTCGCGGAGCGGATCGATCGGAGGATTGGTGACCTGGGCGAAGCGCTGCTTGAAGTAGTCGTAGAGAAGGTGGGGCTTGCCCGAGAGCACCGCCAGGGGGATGTCGTCGCCCATGCAGTAGGTGGGTTCCTTGCCCTGGCCGGCCATCTCCTCGATCACCAGATCCAGATCCTCGGCGGTGAAGCCGAAGGCGGTCTGATGGCGGAGGAGGTCGAGGTCGCCGAGCTGATGCTCCGTGCGCCAGGGCTGGGGCTCGAGCGAGCGACGATGTTCCTGCAGCCAGGCGGCATAGGGATAGCGGGAGGCCGCTTCCTCCTTCACCTGCCAGTTCTGCAGCAGCCGGCCCTGCTCGAGGTCCACCGCCAGCATCTGGCCGGGACCGAGGCGGCCCTTCTCGACGATGCGGCTTTCGTCGATCTCCACCACCCCGGTTTCCGACCCCATCACCACGAGGCCATCGCTGGTGATGCAATAGCGGGCGGGGCGCAGTCCGTTGCGATCAAGGGTCGCGCCCACACTGCGGCCGTCGCTGAACACCAGCAGGGCCGGACCGTCCCAGGGCTCCTGCAGACAGGCGGAATACTCGTAGAAGGCCCGGACATCCGGGCGGGACTCCAGCTCGGGCTGCTGGCGGAACGCTTCCGGCACCAGGGTCAGCAGGCTGTCGGTGATCGGTCGGCCACTGCGAACCATCAGCTCGAGCATGGCGTCGAGATTGGCCGAATCACTGAAGGCGGCATTGACCACGGGCTTGAGGTCGGAGGCTGCCTCACCCCAGACCGCATCGAGATGGGACTCGGCCGCCTGGGCCCAGTTGATGTTCCCCAGCAGGGTGTTGATCTCCCCGTTGTGACCCAGGATCCGCATCGGCTGGGCCAGGGGCCATCGCGGCAGGGTGTTGGTGCTGAAACGGCGGTGATAGACCGCGAAACTCACCGCGAAACGCCGATCACGCAGATCGGCATAGAAGGCCGACAGCACCTCGGAGCGCACCATGCCCTTATACACAAGGGTCCGGCCGCTGAAGGAGGCGAAGTAGAGGTCGTTGGGATCACCGCCCGGAGCGGCCCGCACCAGATCGACGGCCCGGCGCCGGCAGCGGAACAGCTGGGATTCGAGCGCATCGCCCGGCTCGGGGCCTTCCACCAGCCACTGCTCGATGCGTGGGGCGGTCTGAAGCGCAAGGGGTCCGAGAACCGAGGGATCCACGGGCACCTCACGCCAGCCCAGGCTGCGCAGACCCACCAGGGAGGCCGCCTGCTCACACAGGCGCTTGTACTCCTGGCGTTTCGGCTCCGCGACCGGCAGGAAGACCATCCCCAGGCCCCGGCGACCTTCCGCCGCCTGGGCGGATTCAGGCCAGACCTCCCCCAGGTAGCTCCAGGGAATGCCGCAGAGCACCCCGGCGCCGTCGCCGGAATCGCCGTCGCCGCCGCAGCCGCCGCGGTGCTCCATGCAGCCCAGGCCGCGCAGGGCCTGCTCCAGCAGCCAGTGACTGGGCTCACCGCTCAGCTGGGCCAGAAAGCCAACCCCGCAGGCATCCTTCTCACCCGCGACCTCCGTGGGCGCCGGACTGTCGCAATGGGGCCAAGCAGAGCGGCGATGAAGAGGCATAGCCCGGCAAAAACCTGTCGGTAGACCGCAGAAGCCTCGAACAAGGCGACTTCCGCGCGGAAAGGGATTTTGATCCTAGAGACGTGGGTTCAGCGTTAGCGTTCACCACCAACGGATACGGGTCCAATCGTGATGCGTTGCCGATCCCTGCCAGCCGGGCTGATCAGTCTGGCGGTGATGGCTTTGCTGCCGGCCGCCGACGGCGCCCTTTTACGGGCCCAGGCCGGCCCCACCGCCTCCACGGCTGGGGCCAGATTCGGTGAACTGCTGGCCCGCAGCCCCTCCGCTCCGCGCCAGGAGGGCCAACGGATCGTCATCAATGGTCGGGAGCAGAGCGCCCGCTGGCAATGGCTCCCGGCCGTCGGGGGCAACCCCGCCCAGGTGTGGCTGCCGCTCGAGGTGCTGCAGGGCCAGCTGGGGGTCGCCAGCAGCAGCCGCGCCGATGGAAGTCTGGAGCTGGAGTGGTTCGGGCGGAAGCAACTGGTGTCCACCGGCGACCAGCGCAGCCTCGACGACGAGGTGGCCATCGAGGCCAGCCCGTTGCTGCAGGCCGCCGGGGTCCGCATTCAGAGCGACGGAGACCGCCTGGTTCTGGAGATGCCTCTGCCCGGTCTGGTTCGGGTGAGGGCCTCACCCCCGGGACCCGATCGCCGGGTGGTGCTGGATCTCAACGGGGCGGCGGTGGTCCGTCAGGAATCGGGTCAGATTCTGCTGGGCCTGCTCAGCACCGCTGACCAGCGCTCGCAACTGCAGAGACTGGGCGTGCCGGTCAGCTCCAGCCGTGAGGGGCTGCTGCTGCGACCGAGCGGTGGGGGCCGGGTCCTGACCCTCGGGGGACCCGACCGGGTGGTCTTCGCCATCCCTCCGGGGTCCACCGACGGGGGAACACCGGCGGCGACCCCGGCTGTGCCGCCCCTCGATCCCAGGCTGCAGGCCCTGCTCAATCGCAGTGTCAGCATCGATCGTCAGGTGCTGCCCGTGGGATCGCGGCGGATGCTGATCAGCAGCGTCCGCTTCGATCCCCGCCAGAGTCCCCTCGATCTGCGGCTGCTCACCAGTCCCTCCGGGATGCAGGGGCTGTCTTCGCTCACAGCCCTGGCCCAGCGGGAGCAGGCCCTTGTGGCCATCAACGGCGGCTTCTTCAACCGCATCCGGAGGCTGCCCCTGGGGGCCCTCAAGGCCGAGGGACGCTGGCTTTCCGGACCGATCCTCAACCGTGGGGCCATGGGCTGGCAGCCCGGAGGCCTGCCCAGCTTCGGCAGGCTGTCCCTTCAGGAACAGCTCATCGACGAGAGGGGCCAGCGCTGGCCCCTCTCGAGCCTGAACAGTGGTTATGTGCAGCGGGGCCTGGCTCGCTACACCGCCGACTGGGGCGGCGGTTACCAGGCCCTCAGCGGCAACGAAGCGGGGGTGTTGATCCGGGACGGGGTGGTGCTGCAGCGGCTTGATGGCGCCCAGCTGCAACGGGGCATCCCCCTGGGCCGCGAAGACACCCTGGTGGTGGGCAGGGCCGGTGTCATGCCCCCCTGGCCTGAGGCCAGCCGGCTCACGCTCTCCAGCCAACCCAGTGACCCGCTCGGCCAGCAGGCCTACGTGATGGGGGGTGGACCCCTGCTGCTCCTGGGTGGTCGGATCGTCCTCAACGGCACGGCCGAAGGTTTCAGCAGCGCCTTCCAGGGCCAAGGGGCACCACGCACCGTGATCGGCAGCGATGGCCGCCAGATCTGGTTGCTGACGCTGCAGGGGGTGGATCACGCCGGGCCGACCCTGGGTGAAACAGCCGTCCTGCTGCGGCAACTGGGGTTGCGTGAGGCCCTCAACCTCGATGGAGGCAGCTCCACCGGACTGTTCGTCGGCAACACACAGACTGTGCGGGGCCGGGGAGTGGCCGCCTCGATCCACAACGGCCTCGGTCTGGTGCCCCGAAGCGGGCAGGCCCTGGGCAGTGAGAGAGCCGGACGCTGAACCCCATGGGCTCCAAGCCCTGGCAAGCTGGAATCAGCCTCTGCCGCCGACGAGCGCGACCGCCCCATGCCCAAGGGTCTGAGCCTGCGCCTGTCAGCAGCGGCGGCGGCCGAGCTCGGCCGCCAGGCCGCTGTGGCCGGAACCCCCGGCCTGATGCACCTCGACCTGGTGCAGGGCGGCTGCGAGCAGTGGGTGATCCGGATCCGTCCCGGCCATCTGGCGGGGGTTCCCGTGGCCCGGGCCGATGGCATCACCCTGCACGCCCCCTCTGCTCAGGTTCCCCTGCTGGCGGGGCTGAGCCTCGATTACCGCGGGGATCTCAGCGGTGGAGGCTTCCTGATCCGCTCCAGCGGGGGGGTGAGCTGCTGCGCCTGCGGAGCCGCCTTCAGCCGCACAGGCCCCGGGGGGACCACGACAAAGTAAGGTGACGGATTGTCGAAACGGTCGGACGTCCGGCCTAATTCTCCGGCCCTCGATGCCCACGATTCAGCAGCTGATCCGCACCGAGCGGCAGCACCTCACCCGCAAGACCAAGTCACCCGCACTTCGCGCCTGCCCAGAGCGACGCGGGGTCTGCACCCGCGTGTACACCTCCACCCCGAAGAAGCCGAACTCGGCCCTCCGCAAGGTGGCTCGGGTGCGTCTCACCTCAGGCTTCGAAGTCACGGCTTACATCCCCGGGATCGGCCACAACCTGCAGGAGCACTCCGTGGTGCTGATCCGTGGAGGCCGCGTCAAGGACCTTCCCGGCGTCCGCTACCACATCATCCGCGGCACTCTTGACACCTCCGGTGTCAAGGACCGCCGCCAGAGCCGGTCCAAGTACGGCGCCAAGACCCCCAAGGGCTGATCTCAGGCCCCTGATCGTCTTTCCTCCCACTCCCTCGCACCGCCGATCCCCACAGGTTTATGTCCCGCCGCAACGCTGCTGAGAAGCGCCCGATTCTTCCTGACCCCCAGTTCAACAGCCGCCTGGCCTCCATGGTCGTGGCACGGCTCATGAAGCACGGCAAGAAGTCCACCGCTCAGCGGATCCTCTCCGACGCCTTCGGTCTGATCAACGACCGCACCGGCAGCGACCCTCTCGAGGTGTTCGAAACGGCCGTGCGCAATGCCACCCCCCTGGTGGAGGTCCGCGCACGCCGGGTGGGCGGCGCCACCTACCAGGTCCCCATGGAAGTGCGGCAGGAACGCGGCACCGCCATGGCTCTGCGCTGGCTGGTCAACTTTTCCAGGGCCCGTAACGGCCGCAGCATGGCCCAGAAGCTGGCCGGTGAACTGATGGACGCCGCCAACGAAGCTGGCAGTGCCGTGCGCAAGCGCGAGGAAACCCACAAGATGGCCGAGGCCAACAAGGCCTTCGCTCACTACCGCTACTGAGCACCCTTTCCTGGCTGAATGGCGGGCGCCTTCAGTCAGATCAGGTCATTCATTAAACTTGCGCCCGCAAAATTCGTCGATCAAACACCGGAGACTTTCCCCGTGGCCCGCGCCTATCCCCTGGACCGCGTCAGAAATATCGGCATCGCAGCCCATATCGACGCGGGCAAGACCACCACGACCGAGCGGATCCTGTTCTATTCAGGCGTGGTCCACAAAATGGGCGAGGTGCACGATGGCGCCGCTGTGACCGACTGGATGGAGCAGGAGCGCGAGCGCGGCATCACCATCACGGCGGCGGCCATCTCCACCAGCTGGAAGGATCACCGCATCAACATCATCGACACCCCTGGACACGTCGATTTCACCATTGAGGTGGAGCGCTCGATGCGGGTGCTCGATGGCGTCGTGGCTGTCTTCTGCGCTGTTGGCGGTGTGCAGCCCCAGTCCGAAACGGTGTGGCGCCAGGCCGATCGCTACAACGTTCCCCGGATCGTGTTCGTCAACAAGATGGACCGCACCGGTGCCAACTTCCTCAAGGTCTACGACCAGATCAAGGATCGCCTCAAGGCCAGTGCCGTTCCTCTGCAACTGCCCATCGGCGCAGAAGGAGAACTCAAGGGCATCATTGACCTGGTGAGGAACAAGGCCGTTATTTACACCAATGATCTGGGCACAGACATCCTCGAGGGCGAAATCCCTGAAGCGATGAAAGAGGAAGCCGCCGAGTGGCGCGGCAAGTTGATGGAATCGGTCGCTGAAACCGACGAAGAGCTGCTGGAAGCCTTCCTTGAAAACGGAGAGCTCACCCAGGAGCAGCTGATCAAAGGCATTCGTACCGGTGTGGTCAAGCATGGCCTGGTGCCGATGCTCTGCGGCTCGGCCTTCAAGAACAAAGGCGTCCAGCTTGTGCTGGATGCCGTCGTCGATTACCTGCCCGCCCCGGTTGACGTTCCGCCGATCACGGGTCTGCTCCCCGATGGCACGGAATCCAACCGTCCCTGCGACGACAACGCCCCCTTCAGCGCTCTGGCGTTCAAGGTGATGGCCGATCCCTACGGCAAGCTCACCTTTGTGCGCATGTACTCCGGGGTGCTCCAGAAAGGCAGCTACGTGCTCAACAGCACCAAGGACAAGAAGGAGCGCATCTCCCGCCTTATCCTGCTCAAAGCCGACGATCGCGAGGAAGTGGACGAGTTGCGCGCCGGTGATCTCGGCGCTGTTCTCGGCCTCAAGGACACCACCACCGGAGACACTCTCTGTGTGGAAAGCGACCCGATCATCCTGGAATCCCTGTTCATCCCCGAACCGGTGATCTCTGTGGCGGTGGAGCCCAAAACCAAGGGCGATATGGAGAAGCTCTCCAAAGCTCTTCAATCGCTCTCGGAAGAGGATCCCACCTTCCGGGTGTCCACGGATCCTGAAACCAGCCAGACCGTGATCGCCGGCATGGGCGAGCTGCACCTCGAGATCCTTGTGGACCGCATGCTGCGGGAATTCAAGGTGGAAGCGAATATCGGCGCCCCTCAGGTGTCCTACCGCGAAACCATCCGCGCCAGAGCCAAGGGTGAAGGCAAGTTCGCCCGGCAGACCGGTGGTAAAGGGCAGTACGGGCACGTGGTGATCGAGATGGAACCCGGTGAACCCGGTTCGGGGTTTGAATTCGTCAACAAGATTGTTGGTGGCATCGTTCCCAAGGAGTACATCGGACCAGCCGAGAACGGCATGAAGGAGACCTGTCAGTCCGGAGTGATTGCAGGCTTCCCGATGATCGACATCAAGGTCACCATGATCGATGGGTCGTACCACGATGTCGACTCCTCCGAAATGGCGTTCAAGATCGCCGGCTCCATGGCCTTCAAAGACGGCGTCAAGAAGTGCAATCCCGTGCTTCTTGAGCCGATGATGAAGGTGGAAGTCGAGATCCCCGAGGATTTCCTCGGTTCGGTCATCGGCGACCTGTCCTCCCGTCGTGGACAGGTCGAAGGGCAATCCATCGACAACGGACAGTCTAAAGTCCAGTCCAAGGTGCCCCTGGCCGAAATGTTCGGCTACGCCACTCAACTCCGATCCATGACCCAGGGTCGGGGTATTTTCTCGATGGAGTTCAGCCATTACGAGGAAGTTCCTCGCAATGTTGCTGAGGCCATCATTGCCAAGAATCAGGGCAATTCCTGATCTCTCAACCCTAACAACACCCCCCGATTCTTTCCTTCAATGGCTCGCGAGAAGTTTCAGAGGAACAAACCTCACGTCAACATCGGCACCATCGGCCACGTCGACCACGGCAAGACCACCCTCACTGCCGCCATCACCAACGTGCTGGCTTCCCTTGGCCAGGCCAAGGCCCAGGCCTACGACGACATCGATGGTGCTCCTGAAGAGAAGGAGCGGGGCATCACGATCAACACGGCCCACGTCGAGTACGAAACCGACAAGCGTCATTACGCCCACGTCGACTGCCCTGGTCACGCGGACTACGTCAAGAACATGATCACCGGTGCCGCCCAGATGGACGGCGCCATCCTGGTGGTGGCCGCCACCGACGGCCCGATGGCCCAGACCAAGGAGCACATCCTGCTGGCCAAGCAGGTGGGCGTTCCTGCCCTGGTGGTGTTCCTCAACAAGAAGGACATGGTCGACGACGAGGAGATCCTCGAACTCGTCGAACTGGAAATGCGTGAGCTGCTCAGCAGCTACGACTTCCCCGGCGATGACATCCCCATCATCGCCGGTTCTGCCCTCAAGGCTCTCGAGCACATCCAGGGCGGCGGCAAGGGCATCCGCGGCGAGAACGAGTGGGTCGACAAGATCCTCGATCTGATGGATGCGGTGGATGAGTCGATCCCCGAGCCTGAGCGTGAGATCGACAAGCCCTTCCTGATGGCTGTCGAAGACGTGTTCTCGATCACCGGACGCGGCACCGTGGCCACCGGCCGGATCGAGCGCGGCAAGGTGAAAGTGGGCGAAACCGTCCAGATCGTGGGCATCAAGGACACCCGCGAGACCACCGTCACCGGCGTGGAAATGTTCCGCAAACTGCTCGACGAAGGCATGGCCGGAGACAACGTCGGCCTGCTCCTGCGTGGTGTGCAGAAGGAGGACATCGAGCGCGGCATGGTGCTGGTCAAGCCCAACTCGATCAAGCCCCACACCAAGTTCGAAGGGGAAGTTTATGTCCTCAAGAAAGAAGAGGGTGGCCGCCACACCCCCTTCTTCGCTGGATACCGTCCCCAGTTCTATATCCGCACCACGGATGTGACTGGTCAGATCACGGCCTTCACCGCCGACGATGGCTCCAACGTCGAAATGGTCATGCCGGGTGACCGCATCAAGATGTCCGCTGAGCTGATCTGCCCTGTGGCCATTGAACAGGGCATGCGCTTCGCCATCCGCGAAGGCGGCCGCACCATCGGTGCCGGCGTCGTCTCCAAGATCGTCGCCTGAGGCTGAAACGGCTGCGCCGAGCCGGGGGCGGGGTCAACCCGTTGTTCCTGGCTCGGCCAGTCCTCTTGATTCAGGGGCTGACTTCCGCCACGGACTCTGCCCCTCGTCACGCACCTCGACAACTTGACCCAACCGTCCTCGGTTGTCTTCTGTGGGGATGAGAAAGGCCACCCCCGGCCCCATCCCCACCTCTTCTTCACTTCTCTTCCCGTTCTTCGGCCGCGGTCTCCGCCAAGGCCTGCGTCCCCACGAGTCCTGCCATGTCAGCCGCCATCGCTCAGCAGAAGATCCGCATCCGTCTCAAGGCGTTTGATCGCCGCATGCTGGATCTGTCCTGCGAAAAGATCATTGAAACGGCCGATCACACAGCCGCCACGGCCATCGGTCCGATTCCCCTGCCCACCAAACGCAAGATCTACTGCGTCCTGCGCTCGCCCCACGTGGACAAGGATTCCCGTGAGCACTTCGAGACCCGCACCCACCGCCGGATCATCGACATCTACAGCCCCACGGCCAAGACGATCGACGCACTGATGAAGCTAGATCTGCCCAGCGGCGTCGATATCGAAGTGAAGCTCTGAGCCACCAGCTGGCTCGTCGCGACGAATTCCTGGACCCACCCTCCCGGTGGGTCCTTTTTTTCTAGACTCATTTCATTGTTCAGGCTCCCCGAGCAGCCCCACTCAGCAACGCCCCGACCACCCTTTACCGCCCCGCCGACCTTCCGTGACTGATCTGGCCGTGAGGGAACTCCCACTCTTCCCCCTGCCGGATGTGGTGCTGTTCCCGCAGGAAGTCTTGCCCCTGCATATCTTCGAGCCCCGTTACCGCATGATGTTGCGAACGGTGCTGGAAACCGACCGTCGTTTCGGTGTGGTGCGCTGGGACCCGAATCAGCAGGAGATGGCCCAGGTGGGCTGCTGCGCTGAAATTCTGCAGTGCCAGACCCAGGACGACGATCGCAGCAACATCGTCACCCTGGGCCAGCAGAGATTTCGCGTGCTCGAAGTGGTCCGCGAAGCCCCTTTCCGTGTGGCCATGGTCAGCTGGATCGAGGACGATCCCAGTACCAGCCACGATGTGCTCCAGGATCTGGGCCATCAGGTCACCCAGGCCCTGCGGGATGTGGTGGATCTCACCGGCAAACTGATCGGCAAGCCGACCACTCTTCCGGTGGATCTGCCTGATCTTCCTCGGGAATTGTCCTTCTGGATCGGCTCCCACCTGGGAGGGCCCGTGGCCGACCATCAGCAGGCCCTGCTGGAACTCACCGACACCTCCGAACGGCTGCGCCAGGAATTCGCACTGCTCGATCAGACCAGGCGGCAGCTGGCCGCTCGCACGGTTCTGAAGGACACCTTCAAGGATCTGGGGGAACCCAGGCAGGAACCCTCCTGATGGTGCTCCCAACCTGGCTTCCGCCTCTGGCCATCGGAGCCGGAGCCGGTCTGCTCGGTCTTGCTCTGGTACGGGAATGGCAGCGCCGTGACCGCCGTTTCCAGAGCACGGCCACCGTGGCTGAGGCCTACGACCGCTGGACCGGGGACCGGCTGCTGGAAAACCTCTGGGGTGACCATGTGCACCTCGGGCACTACGGCACCCCCCCCAAGTCACGCGATTTCCGGGCCGCGAAGGAGCAGTTCGTGCATGAACTGGTGCGCTGGTCGGGGCTCGACCGGTTGCCAGCAGGCACCCGTCTACTGGATGTGGGTTGCGGCATCGGTGGCAGCGCCCGCATCCTCGCCCGGGACTACGGCTTCGACGTGCTGGGCATCAGCATCAGCCCAGCCCAGGTGGAGCGGGCCCGCCAGCTCACACCCGCCGGGCTCTCCTGCCGCTTCGCGGTGATGGACGCCCTGGCCCTGGAGCTGGAGGACAACAGCTTTGAGGCCGTCTGGAGCGTGGAAGCGGGACCGCACATGCCTGACAAGCAGCGCTACGCCGATGAACTGCTGCGGGTCCTGGCTCCGGCAGGGAAGCTGGTGGTGGCTGACTGGAACCGGCGCGATCCTTCCGACGGCGAGCTCAACGCTCTGGAGCGCTGGGTGATGAATCAGCTGCTGCACCAGTGGGCTCATCCGGAATTCGCCTCCATCCCCTCCTTCCGCCGCAACCTCGAGACCAGCCCCCATGGGCAGGGCGCTCCTGTGGACACCGCCGACTGGAGTGACGCCACCCTGCCCTCATGGATCGACTCCATTCTTGAAGGGGTGCGGCGACCGGGCGCCATCCTCAGCCTGGGTCCTGGGGCCGTGCTGCAGGGTCTGCGCGAAGCGCCGACGATCCTGCTGATGCACTGGGCCTTCAGCACCGGAATGATGCGATTCGGGGTGTTCCGTTACGACTCCTCGGACACGTTGGTGAGCGGGTAGGTCCCGAACAGGGCCAGGTGCTGGCAATGGACGCGCAGGGCCTCGATCGCTTCCTCCAGCAGCCGGGGGTCCTCCGGCATCTCCAGATCCACGAAGAAGATGTATTCGCCCATCTCCCGCTTGGAGGGACGTGACTCGATCCGGCTCATGTTGAGCTGCAGGGTCGCGAAGCAGCTCAGAGCCTCCAGCAGGGCCCCGGGGCTGTTGCTGCGCAGCGAGAAGGCCAGGCTGCAGAGCGTGGCCGGTTCCGCCTGACTTGCCACCTGCCGCTGCAGCATCAGGAAACGGGTGCAGTTTCCGGGTACATCGTTGATGGGATAAGCCAGCACCTCGAGGCCATGCTCCTTGGCGGCGCGGGGTGAGGCGACAGCCGCGCGGAAGCGGCTGCCGGCCACCAACCGGGCCGCTTCGGCGGTGGAGCTGGTGGGCAGCTGCAGGGCGTCACTGAGGTGTTCGCTCAGCCAGAGACTGCACTGGGCGAGGGCCTGGGGATGGGAGAGCACTTCACTGACCCGCTCGATCGGTCCGGACCCCAGCAGGGCATGGCGGATCGGCAGGACCAGTCCGCGGCGGATGCGCAGATCGGGGTGCTCCCAGAGGCCATCGAGGCAAGCGGTCACCCCTCCTTCGACGGAGTTCTCCACGGGCACCACGGCGGCATCGCAGCGGCCCTCCGCCAGGGCCTTGACCACCGAGCGGATACCGCTCTGAGCCAGCAACTCCGGCGCGTCGATCCCCTCGAGGGCCGCCAGATGCCGTGTCGCCTGCTCGCCGTAGGTGCCTGCAGGGCCGAGGAAGGCAACACGCATGGGGAGGAGGGGAAACTAGCGGTCGATAAGATCATCCCCCCCCGGCCACCGAGACGAGGCGATGACCCTGGCCTTCAGCGCCAGCCAGCAGCTCAGCCTCGCGATCGAGGAGCCTGCCGAAGACCTGGTGTCCTACCTCGACGACGAGGAGAGAGTGATCCAGGCCCTGCTCGACCCCAGCCAGCTGACCCGTCTCGGGCCGGGGCACTACCGCTACGACGTGACGAGGCTGCAGGTGTTCCAGCTTCAGATCAAGCCCGTGGTGCAGCTGCGCGCCCGGCGGCGGCCCGGACGCCTGGAGCTCGAGGCGGTGGAGTGTCACCTGGAGGGCCTTGGCCTGGTGGACGACTTCCAGCTGAATCTGACCTCCTGGCTGGAAGTGGCCGACCAGGGGCTGGAGGGGGCGGCCCGGATGGCCGTGAGCGTGAGCCGTCCTCCGATGCTCCGCCTGATCGCACCCAGGGTGCTCGAAGCCACCGGCCGCTCCCTGCTGGGCGGTGTTCTGCTGGGCATCCGCACCCGGGTGAGCCAGCAGCTTCTGAAGGATTTCAGCTGCTGGCGCGAGGGCCGCTGAGCACCCTGCCCAGGAAGCTGAGGCGGTGCAGACGGCTTGGGCCAAGGCGGGCCAGGGCCTCCCGGTGAAAAGCGGTGCCATAGCCGGCATGGCGCTCGAGGCCATAGCCGGGATAGCGGTCCGCCAGACGCTGGATCAGGGCATCGCGGGCCTGCTTGGCCAGCACGCTGGCGGCGGCGATCGCCAGACAACGGCGATCGCCATGGACGAGCGTGCGCTGGCGGCCCTGCCACATCCGCAGAGGGAGGACACCGTCGACCACCACCAGGGCAGGCACCCGGGGCAGGCGCTGCAGGGCCCTGACCATGGCCATCTCCGTGGCGGTCCGGATGCCGATGCGGTCGATGTCGGCGGCTGAGGCCTGACCGAGTGCCCAGGCTGAGGCCTGGGCGGTGATCAACGGCACCAGCCGCTGGCGGTGGTGAGGCCGCAGGGCCTTGCTGTCGGTCAGGCCAGCGGCGGCCAGGGATAACGCCGCCTGGGCCGGCAAGACCACAGCGGCGGCGAAGACCGGGCCGAACAGGCATCCACGGCCCACTTCATCCACACCGGCCAGGACCCGTGGGGTCACTCAGACGCTGGCGGAGGAGCGGCGGCGGCGGCGGCGGGGCTCACCTCCGGGATCGCCGTCCTCGACCAACGGCGTGGGAGGGGCCTCGCTGGGGGCTTCAGCCACGGCCACGGCACCGCCTTCCTCACGCGGTCGATGCTGGCGACCCCTGGGCTGGGAGCGCCCAACCCGCTCCGACCCCGGCGAGGACACCTGGGATACGGGGATCTGCAGCAGCGTGGACTCGATCACGGTGGTCATCGGAGCCTCGTCCGGCTCGCCAAAGGCCTCGGGCAAGGGGGTGATCTCCACCAGCGTCGACTGGGCGTCATCGTCAGGGCTCTCCTGGCGGTAACGGCTGGGGGCGTCGATCTCCCGGCGGGGTGTCGGTACCTCTCCGCTGGAGCGGGTGATGGGAGCGGTGGTGTCGGCTCCACTG
>NZ_JAYGIA010000013.1:0-27912 GCF_034931165.1 Synechococcus sp. BA-124 BA4
GCCTACGGCACCACTGGCCGCCTCAACCTCATGGACCGCCATGTGCGATATGCCGATTGACTGCGGCCGGCTGGGAGCCATATGCCGTCCTATAGTTCCCGGTAGGCCTATCGGAACCAGCTTTTAAGGCAACTCCAGCCCACCCCCAGCCTTGTGCAACCCACGCAGATGCTCGCCGATCTGGGCCAGGTTCACTTCGATCGCTTCGAGTTCCTCCCGCCGCTCATCGCCCAGCAGCACCCGGACTTCCTGGTCCAGTTCTTCGCTCAGCTGATTCAAGCGTATTTGGCGTTGTTCGCTCTCGCGTTCGAGGCGGGTCCATTCGTTGGGTTGTGGCAGGCCGTAGCCGTCGCCGTCGAGCAGTTCGGCCGGGCGGCTGAGGTAGCCGCTGCTGGCGAGGATTTCCTGCAGGGCGCCGTCGGCCTTGTTCAGGCTGGCGTCGCGGCCGCGGCCGCCGAGGTAGCGGTTCTTCAGCTCATCCTGGGCGAGCAGCAGTTGACGGCGCAGGGCGGCCTGCTCGACCAGCAGCAGGGCGGCGGCGGCATAACTGAGGGCCACCGCGGCGGCAGCGTTGTCCCCCAGGCTGAGGGCACTGCTGCGCACCCCCAGGACTGCGTCATCCGTCCGGTCGGCCATGGCATACACCGTGTCGAAGCCGAAGGTCCACAGCAGCGTGGCCAGCCAGGCGAGCGGCAGGGGCCAGCCTCCTTCCAGGCCGGCCGTGGCCGCTGCCCAGGGGATCAGCACCGCGAACCCCCAGCAGAAGGCCAGCACCAGCTGGGGATAGGCGAACCAGCGCTTGGCCGAGGGGTAGAGCAGCACCGGTGGCAGGGTGGCCGCCGCCAGGGCCAGGCAGAGACCTCGGCCGGCAGTCGGCAGAGCCAGCACCACCGCCAGAGCGACCAGCAGGCAGCCCATCAGCAGGACCACCGCCTCGACCACTCCCACCCGGCCACTGGCCATCGGGCGGGTGCGGGTGCGCTCCACCAGGCGATCGATGCGCCGGTCCCAGAGGTCATTGGCCACGCAGCCGGCTCCGCTCACGGCCAGACCCCCGGCCACGATCAGGCCCACCAGGGAGGGGGATGGTGGGGCCTGGGGGGTGAGCCAGAGGGCCCAGCCGGCCGGGATCAGCAGGATCAGACGTCCGCTGGGCTTGTGCCAGCGCAGCAGCTCGAACCAACCCCGCAGGGAGGCGCGGATGTTCATCGGCGCAGGTTACGGCCCTCTGAGCCAGGGGCGGCCTGGGGCTGTGGCCCGTGGCGAGCGGTTGTGCGCTTCGGTGGCAAAGTGACGCGGTCAGTGCCGGCTGGTCGCCCGATGGTCCCTCCCGACCCCGCCGCCACGGTGGCCGCTCCCGCCAGCCAGGCCGCCGGTGACGGGCTCCGGCATGTGGCCGCCATCGACATCGGCACCAACTCCATCCACCTGCTGATCGCGGCGGTGGACCCGCACTTGCGCAGCTTCCGCCTGGTCCTGGCGGAGAAGTCGACCACCAGGCTGGGGGAGCGGGATCCCGAGACGGGGGACCTCACCCCCGAGGCCATCGAGCGCGCCTTCATCGCCCTGCGCCACTGCCGTCAGCTGGCCGAGAGCCATGGGGTGGAGCAGATCCTCACGGCCGCCACCAGCGCGGTGCGGGAGGCACCCAATGGCCGCCTGTTCGTGCAGGCGGTGCAGGAGCAGCTGGATCTGGAGGTGGATCTGGTCAGCGGCCAGGAAGAGGCCCGCCTCATCTATCTCGGGGTGCTCTCGGGCATGGCCTTCGGTGACACCCCCCACCTGATCCTCGACATCGGTGGTGGCTCCACCGAACTGATCCTGGCCGACGGGTCCGATGCCCGTGAACTCACCAGCACCCGGATCGGGGCGGTACGTCTGCAGAGGGATTTCATCCACGAGGACCCGATGCCTCCGGCCCGGCTCACCTTCCTGCGGGCATTCATCCAGGGGTCGCTGGAGCCGGCCGTGGAGCGGGTGAAGCGCCAGCTGCGGCCGGGGGAAGTACCGGTGATGGTGGGCACCAGCGGCACCGCCACGGCCCTGGCGGCCCTGGTGGCCGCCGAGCAGGAGCGCACCCCCCTGCGTCTGCAGGGATTCCGCATGAGCCGGGAACAGATCGATCAGCAGGTGAACCGGCTGACGACTCTGACCCCGGAGCAGCGGCGCTCCCTGCCCGCGATCAATGAGCGCCGCGCCGAGATCATCGTGCCGGGGGCGCTGGTGCTTCAGCAGGCGATGGCGATGCTGCAGACGGCGGAGATGGTGATCAGTGAGCGGGCCCTGCGCGAAGGCCTGATCGTCGACTGGATGCTCCGCCACGACCTGATCGTCGACCGCTTCGCGTACCAGAGCGGCATCCGCAGGCGCACGGTGCTTCAACTGGCCCAGCGCTACGGCGTCGACCAGACGCGTGCCGATCGGGTGGCTCAGCATGCCCTCAGCCTCTACGACCGCTGCCGAGGGGTGCTGCATCACGACGAGGGGGAAGGGCGGCAGCTGCTCTGGGCCGCGGCGATGCTGCATGGCTCAGGCCAGCACATCAACATCGGCGCCTATCACAAACACAGCTGGTACCTGATCCGCCATGGCGACCTGCTCGGCTACTCCGAAACCGAGCAACTGATGGTGGCGGCCATTGCCCGCTACCACCGCCGCAGTCTCCCCAAGAAGCGTCACGAGGCCTGGCTGCTGCTGCCGGGCCGTGAGCAGAGGCGCGCCGTCAACGCGATGGCGATGCTCCTGCGGCTCGCCGCTTCCCTCGATCGACGACCCACACCGGCGGTGGCAGGCCTGCGCATCTCCTGCAGCACCAGTGAGCTGAGCATCGGGCTCGAGCCGGCTTCGGGACTGGATCTGAGCCTGGAGCGCTGGAGCCTGCACGCATGCGCCGAGCCCCTGGCGGAGGCCACTGGCGTGAAGTTGCTGGTGGAATCCGACAGCCGGTAGCGACGACGACCGCAGGACCGGCCCTGCTGTCGCCATGACAGAGGCAGGACATCCCTGCTGCCAGTTCCATGGACTCTCCGACTGCCTTCGTGGCCGTGGCCCTTGCCGCCGTGTCCTGGGATGGGGTGCTCACCCGAGCCGGTTCCCGGGCCCTGCGCCATTCGCTCGACTATCGAGTGCCCTTCAATCAGATGGGCGATGCGGCGATGATTCAGCTGTTCGATCGGCTGCTGGCTGATCTCCGCAGCGATGGGGCCCCGATCCTGATGGCCCGAGCCGCGCTGCAGCTGGATCCCCACGAGCGTCGCACGGCCTTTGCCGTGGCGGCTGAGATCATGCGCTCCGACGGGCCATTGGTGGCTCAGGAACAGCAGATCCTTGCTGATCTTGCGGCTCAGCTGGAGATCGAGCCGAGTGAATCAACCCGGATTCTTGAAGTGATGGACATCCTGCATGCCGAGCTGGTCTGCAGCCCTGTGGCGGCCTGATCCCGGGCAGTCGGTCGAAGCTCCGGCCTGAACAGGAGAATGGGCGATACTGGATTCGAACCAGTGACCCCTTCCGTGTGAAGGAAGTGCGCTACCGCTGTGCTAATCGCCCGCACCTGTTGATCCTAAAACACCGGGGTTCAGCTCCCTGAGCCCCCTGCCTGCACCGCTTCAGTCTCTGCCGTGCCTGAAGCGTTTGCCGCCGCGGTGTCGGCCCGGAACAGGTGATCATGGCTGGCGGAATACAGCCTGGAGCGGGCCTGAGCGGGAGCGGCCAGCGCTGGGCTCACCACGTAGAGGGTGGTGCGGATCAGCTGTCGTTCCCGGCTCACGGCCGCCATCTGCTCCAGGGGGACCACCTGCAGCCACTGGTCCGGCCAGCTCACGCGGTAGCCGATGGCCACGGGTGTGTCGGGGGTGTAGTGCTCCAGCAACTCCTGCTGCACCGATTCCACATGGCGGGCGCTCAGGTACAGGCAGAGGGAGGCCCGCAGGGACGCCAGATGCGCCAGCGACTCCCGCTCCGGCACTCCCGTGCGTCCGCCGGCACGACTGAGCACGATGGTCTGGACCAGACCCGGGATGGTGAGCTCAGCCTTGAGGGCCGCGGCGGTGGCCTGGTAAGCACTCAGGCCCGGAACCACGTCCACCTCCAGACCAGCGTCGGCCAGACGGCAGATCTGCTCCGCAAGGGCTCCGTAGAGGCAGGGGTCCCCATCGTGCAGGCGCACCACCCGCAATCCCGTCCTTGCCCGCTCGACCACCAGCTCCATCACTTCTTCCAGGGTGAGCATGCTGGTGCGGATCCGTTCGCAGTGCTGCGGGGCCAGGGCGGCGATCTGGGGTGACACCAGGGAATCGGTCCAGACCAGAACGTCGGCGGCTTCGACGGCACGGGTGGCCCGCACGGTCATCAGATCGATGGCGCCCGGGCCTGCACCCACGATCTGCACAGGTCTGGCAGCTCCAGGCACGGGAGTCGAGGTTGCGATCAAGAGGGGGTCCTCGGCTGGGCGGGAGCACCGCCGGGATCGGGGAGGGAGCGATGCCGGCCGTAGATCCACCAGAGGCCGAAGCTGCCGAGGGCGATCAGCAGCAGGCTCATCAGCTGGGCCATGCGCAGGCCTCCTTCACAGAAGGGCGGTGAGGAGAACAGGCAGAGGGGGTCGGTGCGCAGCCCTTCGATCCAGACTCTGCCCAGGCTGTAGCTCACCAGATAGACGCAGCTCAGGGCCCCGGCCGGCAAGGGGATGCGTCCCTTGAGACCTGCGCGGAACAGCAGCAGCAACAGGGCCACCACAGCGAGATTCCAGAGAGATTCGTAGAGGAACGTGGGGTGGAAGTACTGCTGATCGAGGAACGGTGCAGGCCTGTTGAGGGTTGGGATATAGAGCTTCCAGGGCAGGTCGGTGGGCAGACCGAACGCTTCCGAATTGAAGAAATTGCCCCAGCGCCCGATCGCCTGGCCCAGGGCTACGGACGGGACCAGCACATCGAGCAGGTTCCAGAACGCCAGCTTGCGCCAGCGGCAGTAGGCGATCACCGCCAGGGTGCCGCCGATCAGGGCTCCATGGATGGCGATGCCGCCACGCCAGATGGCCAGGGCCTCCAGCCAGTTGAGCTGATACTGGCGCCACTCCAGCAGGACGTAGTAGAGGCGGGCGCCCAGCACGGCAGCCAGCACCAGCAGAGGCAGCAGGTCAGCGATCAGCACGGGGTCAATGCCCCGGGCCTTCCCCAGCCGGGTGGCCAGCAGCAGACCGATCAGCACCGCCAGGGCGATCAGCAGGCCATACCAGCGCAGGGAAAAGGGGCCCAGCTGAAAGATCAGGGGCCCCGGTGAGGCGAACACAGCAAGGGCCGTGGCCGGGGAGAGAAACTCCAACGAATGCACTCAGGCGAACGGCGTGGTGGCCAAGGCTCAGATGCCCTCGGCGGCCTGGACTTTCTCCACCTGCTTCTTCTTCAGCACCAGCATGATCTGGGCCAGAGCCACCGCGGCGAAGAAGGCGAGCATCCCGTAGAGACGGACAGGATTCTGAAGCACGATTTCAGCATCGAGCTGACCGAAGCCGCCCACGTTGGGGTCGTCGGTGAGGGGGGAACCGGCGCTGACGCTGTCGCCGACCGCCACGGTGAGGGATGGCCCAGCGGGAATGGTGTCGCTGACGCTCTGACCATCGCTGGTGCTGATCTCCACCACAGAGGCTCCGTTCTCACCGGGGGTGATGGCGGCAACCGTGCCGTCCACAGAGGCATTGAAGACCCCGTTGTTGCTCTTCTCACCGGTGGGGTACACCTGGCCGCGGCCCCGGTTGCCGCCCACGTGGATCGAATACTTGCCGAAGTGAATGGAGCTGTCGCTGCCGGGATCAGGCGAGAGAATCGGGAAGACGATCTCCTGATGCTGGTCGCCGGGCAGGGGACCCACCAGCAGAATGTTGGGGTCGTTGTCGCTGTACTGGGTGAAATAAACCCCAGCGGTTTCTTCTTTCAGTTCGTCGCTCAGCCGCTCAGGCGGAGCCAGCTTGAAACCATCGGGGAGCATCACCACGGCCCCCACGTTCAGGCCGGAGCGGCTGCCGTCGGCGCCCACCTGCTGCACGGACGTGTCGTAAGGGATCTTGACCACCGCCTTGAAGACGGTGTCCGGCATCACGGCCTGCGGAACTTCGACCTGGGTGGCCTTCTTGGCGAGGTGACAGTTGGCGCAGACGATCTTGCCGGTGGCTTCGCGGGGGCTGGCGTAATTCTGCTGGGCCCAGAACGGGTAGGCCCAGCTGGCCTGGGGAGCCACCAGGAGGGCGGCAGCGACGAGCAGGGAGCTCAGCAGCAGGGAGAGGGAGCGACGCATGGGGGGTGGGCGAACGGGCGACGAAGGAGAGGGAGAACGCGGTGGATCAGGCCCACCAGGGCTTGTCGCCGGTGCGGAAGTCGGTGTCGCTCCACTGGCTCAGGAACACGGTGTCGTTCTCGACCGTGACGTTGGCCAGGGCCAGGGAGAGAGGGGCAGGACCGCGCACCACCTTGCCGGTGGCGTCGTACTGACTGCCGTGACAGGGGCACATGAACTTGTTGGCGCCGCTGTTCCAGGGCACGACGCAGCCCAGGTGCGTGCAGATGGCGTTGATGCCGTAGCTGCCGATCGCCTCGGGGCCTTCCACCAGCAGGTAGGTGGGATCACCCTTGAGCCCCTGCACCAGGCTGCGGTCGCCTTCCTTGTGGGTGGAGAGCCAGCCCGTGGCCGTGACGGTGTTGCCCAGTTCATCCTTGGCCGTGGTGCCGCCGCCACTGCCCGCGGCTCTGGGGGGGATGAAGTAGTTGACCACCGGGTACAGAGCGCCAAGGGCAACCCCCGTGACCGTGCCGAAGGTGAGCAGATTCATGAACTGCCGACGACCCATTCCGGGCACATCGCTCACAGGGATCTGGGTCATACGAGGCGTTCCTTGGTGCCGAAGCAACGTGCCGCCCATTATGACCGTTGCCCCTCCGGCCACCGGCTGCCAGAGCGGGGGGCTGACCAGCTGGCGCAACATGCTGTTGTCACTCCCAACGGTGCGCCCATCCCGCCGTCCTCGCTGTTGTCCGATCCCGCCGCTCCCCACACCCCAGCGCCACTCCGTTACGAGGAGGTGATCGAGTTGCTGCGCTCCCGCTGGCAGGCCTCCTACGACCTGCAGCTGGTTCAGCGCCGCGGGCGCCTGTACCTGCAGGTGATGTGGGCCTACCTCGAGCAGCAGTCCTTCCCCCTCGATGCCGCCGGCTACGAAGCCCGCCTGCGGGAGCTGGTGGAGGTGCTCAACGATCTCCGGGTGGCGGAGCAGGTGAGGGGTTGGCTCAGCACCACGAAGGACCGGCCTCGGCTGGGCAAGGCGATGAGCCTGGCCCTGCAGCCCCCGGCGGACGGGCGCAGCAGTGAATTCCTGCTCTGACCTCGGCTCCGCAAAGGATCTCTGATCAGCCGGGCTCGGGGCGCACCTGCTCCACCAGAGCCACCAGCGCCACCCCGATCAGGAACAGGGCCGTGATCGCTCCGGTGAGCAGCAGCATCGTGACCGGGTCGGTGGAGGGGGTGAGCACGGCGCCGGCCAGGGCCGAGCCCAGGACCACCCAGCGCCAGGACCCCAGCATGGTGCGCGATCCCACCAGGCCGAAGGCCCCGAGCAGCAACTGCAGCACCGGCAGCTCGAAAGCCAGCCCAGTGGCCACCATCAGCAGGAGCACGAAGTCGAGATAGCGCTCGATCGACCAGATCGGCTCCACCACATCGGCGCCGTAGTTCACCAGGAAGCGCAGGGCCGCGGGCACCAGCGCCCACCAGGCGAAGGCCAGACCGGCCAGGAACAGCACTGCCGAGGCCGCCACCGCCGGCGCCACCAGCCGGCGCTCGCGCCTGGTCAGGCCTGGAAGAACGAAGGAGAGCACCTCATAGAGGATGTAGGGCAGCACCAGGGTGAGGCCGGCGTAGCCGGCCACCTTGAGCGAGACGAACAGGAATTCCCCCGGGGCCAGCTGCAGGAAACGCATCCCCACGGCCGGCACCTGCAGAAGGCGCACCAGGGGCCGCACCAGCACCAGGCAGACGGCCGCCGACACTACAAGGGCCAGCAGACTGCGCAGCACCCGCCGCCTCAGTTCCTCCAGGTGCTCCAGCAGGGTCATCTCCACCTCGCCGGGGAACTCATCCGGACGGCTGACGCGGATGGGCTCCGGCACGGGCAGGGCCGTTCCCGTGGCTCCGCTGCTGGCTGTGGATGGGGTTGGTTCGCTCATGGCCCTGGCTCCGCAGGGACCTTAGGCACAGATTCCGCCTCAGCGAGCCAGTGGGCGGCTCGCTGAGGCGAGGCCCAGACCACCTCTCCCCCTCGGTGGGTCACGGTGCCGGCGGCAGCTCCCGCGATTCGTTGCAGCTGATCGCAGGGCACCTTCAGCACCGGAACCCGCCCATTGTGACGGGCCCGGCTGAAGTGGGCGGCCAGATCAGCGGCCAGCTGAAGATCGGCGTCGGCGGCCTCCGCGGCCGAGGACTTGAGCATCACGTGGCTGCCCGGGCATTCCTGGGCGTGGAACCAGAGGTCGCCCCGGCGGGCCTGGCGCAGGCTGATCCACTCGTTCTGCCGGTGGTTGCGGCCCACCTGCACGCGCAGTCCGCCGGGGGTGAGCAGCTCCAGCGGGGACGGGGTGCTGGCCGCGGCTGAGCGGGGCGGGGAGCGGCGTCCTGAGCGGCGTCCTTCGGAGCCACCCCGGACCAGCAGCTCCTCGCTCTCCTGCTCGAGGGCCTCGAGTTGACTGAGGGCGTCGTCCAGATCCATGCCCCGGGCGTCGCCGGGGTTCAGCTCGGGGCCATGCAGGGCGAGGAAGGCCAGGCTGGCGTCGATCCGCTCCAGCTGGCGCTGATGCAGCTCCAGCCGGGGGGTGATCGAGACCACCGAGCGCCGCAGCCGCCGGGCACGCCTGTAGAGGGCCTGGGCTTCGGCCACCTGGTCGCGGCTGGGTGCCGCCAGGCAGAGCAGAGCGTCGGCCTGACGGCTCAGATCATCCCCGCCGTCCACCTGATCGAGCAGATCCTGCTGCTGCTGGCGCTGGCGTTCCTCGCGCTCCCGGGCGGCCAGGAGTTTCAGCTCCAGGCTTGCCCTCCGTCGCTGCAGCTCCTCCTGGCCCAGCCGCTGGCGGTAGTAGGCCGCCAGGGGGGCGTTCACGGGGCCACAGCAGGCGGTACCCCAGCAGCGGTAACGGCCTGAGCCACCAGAGCCACAGCTGGAGTCATCGACGTCCCAGCCGAAGCGCTCCTGCTCCAGGTCCTGCAGCCAGCGCTGCCACCGCGCCCAGAGGTGAGACCACTGCTCCTGGGTGAGCGCTCCCACCGGTCGGGCCAGCAGCTCCTCCGCCGGTTCCAGCCCCTGATCGGCCAGCTGCAGCGCCAGGGCCGGACTGATTCCCTGGTAGGTCTGCTGCAGGGCCTGACGAAGGGACACGGGCACCAGCAGCAGCCGCCGCTGCCAGCGCTCCTGGGACTCCTCGAGGCTGGGGGGATCCGACCGCAGGGCCGGCGGACGCACGTAACTGGAGCCACTGGCGATCGGCCGCAGCCGTGACTGCTGCTCCCGCACCTGGCGGGCCAGGCTCACCACCCGTCCCTGGGCATCGAGCAGAAACACATTGCTGTGACGGCCCATCAGCTCCACCACCAGACGGCGGCCACTGGGCTCCCCGGGTCGGGGTGCGAAATGCAGATCCACCACCCGCTCGAAGCCCGCCTGCTCGATCGCCACAAGGGCCAGCCCCCCCAGCCCGTGCTGCAGCACCCGGGCCAGGGTGCTGCCGTCCCCCTGCTTCGGTGGTGGATCGATCGCCATCAGCCGGGGGGCCGCCGCCAGCCAGCTGATCTCCAGCCAGCGCATCCCGCTCAGACCTCGAAGTCCAAGCTGCAGGGTGTGGGGGCTGGGCTGCTGGGCCTTCTCGAAGCGGGCCGGCACCAGCAGGGGACGCAGCTCCGCCAGCACCGCCCTCAAGGTGGTGAGGTCCATGGCCTGGATGGCCAGGTTCGGCTGGGTCTGGGGCGCCATGGGCTGCCGCTCCACGCCGGAGCGTGCGGTGGGATCCCACTACTCTGCTGGCCAGCCGGAGACCTCCATGGGATCGCCTTCAATGCCAGGACGGCTCACCGTGATCAGCGGCCCCAGTGGTGTGGGCAAGGGCACCCTCGTGGCGGCTCTTCTGAAGCGTCACCCCGCGCTCTGGCTGTCGGTCTCGGCCACCACCCGGGCGCCCAGACCAGGTGAGATCGACGGGACCACCTATCGCTTTCTCGATCGCGGGCGCTTCGAGGCCCAGGTGCAGGCTGGTGGCTTCCTGGAGTGGGCCGAATTCGCCGGCAACCTGTACGGCACGCCGCGCGCCCCGGTGGAGGAGCATCTGGCCCAGGGACAATCGGTGGTGCTGGAGATCGAACTGGAGGGAGCCCGTCAGGTGCGGCGCAGTTTTCCAGCCGGGTTCCAGGTGTTCATCAAGCCCCCCAGCTTCGAGGAGCTGGAGAGGCGCATCCGTGGGAGGGGCACCGAGGGCGAGCAGGCCATCCAGCGGCGGCTCAGCCGTGCTCAACAGGAACTCGAGGCGGAGGCGGAATTCGATGCGGTGCTGGTGAACGGTGACCTGGATCAGGCGATCTGCAGCCTGGAAGGGTTGCTCAACCTCGCGTGATGCCGGTTGATCCAGGGGGAGGGTCTCTCGAGGGACAGGGCGGACGCGTTCGCCAACAAAAAACGGCCCTTTCGGGCCGCTCGATCATGGGTGTGGTCCGAGGCTCTGGCTCCGAGAGGGCCAGAACTGAGGAGGCTCTGGACTCAGAGGGGATGGAAGAGCAGGTCGGGGAAGAAGCGGTTGAACTCGATCATGATCCCGGCGGTGATCGTGAACCAGATGGCAGCGAACACCGGGGCGGTGGTCAGAAATTTCTTCATGGAGTCAACCCCTGGCGGGGCCGGGAGACGTTGGGGGAGGGGCTGGAGTTGAGGAAACCGGCCCGTGGTCATGGACCCGGGCCTGAGCTGAACCTTCAGATCCTCAGCGAGGCGAGATGGTGATCTTGGAGTCCGACTCCAGCAGCTTGCCGCTGGTGAACTCGCCGAAGGCGGCCAGGGGCCAGGTGGCGGCGGCCAGGGTGCTCTTGAGGGCGAGGGGCAGGTCGATCTGGATCTCACGCATGGTGGCGTCCTTGCTGCCGCGGATCGCCTGCAGGTAGGAGCGGCCAGCCCAGCCGATGCAGCCAGCGATGTAGAGGAAGGCGATGCCGGGGATCATGAAATCGCCCGCATGGCTCCAGCGGCCATCCACGATCAGGTGGGGCAGCCCATCAGGACCGCAGACGGCCTGGCTGTACATCTCGAAGCGTGCCTTGGCCTGCGGGGTGGCCGCGGAGCTGGCCCGCTGCTGGAAGCGTGAGCTCTCAGCACAGGGGGTGAGCCCGGCGACGTCGGCGTTGGCCACGGAGGCGAAGCCGAACAGCAGCAAGGCGGAAATCAGAACGGCGAAAAGACGGCGCATCGTGTCCGGTTCCGGGGAAAGCCCTGCCGGAAGGCAGGATGTCACACGCGGACAGTAGGGGACTTCCCTGGAGCCCATGCCCACCATTCTGGCCGTCGAAACAAGTTGTGACGAGTCCGCCGCCGCCGTTGTGCGTGATCGTCAGGTGCTCGCCAGTGCTGTGGCCTCCCAGGTCGAGGAGCATGCCCGCTGGGGAGGCGTGGTGCCTGAAATCGCCTCCAGGCGCCACGTGGAGGCCCTGCCCCAGCTGGTGGAGCGGGTGATGGCCGAATCGGACCTGGGGTATGCCGATCTCGACGGCATCGCCGCGACGGTGGCGCCGGGTCTGGTGGGGGCCCTGCTGGTGGGATCGGTCACCGGCCGGACCCTTGCCCGCCTGCACGACCTGCCCTTTCTGGGGGTGCACCATCTGGAGGGTCACCTCTGCTCGGTGCAACTGGGGGACCCTCTGCCAGCGGGTCCTTACCTGGTGCTGCTGGTCAGCGGCGGTCACACCGAGCTGGTGCGGGTGGAGGGGGTCGGGGCCTACCGGCGCCTCGGACGCAGCCATGACGACGCGGCCGGTGAGGCCTTCGACAAGGTGGCGCGGCTGATGGGACTGGGTTATCCCGGAGGCCCCGCCATCCAGGCGGCGGCAGCCGCCGGCGATCCAGAGCGCTTCCCCCTGCCCAAGGGCCGGGTGTCCAGGCCTGAGGGTGGCTTCCATCCCTACGACTTCAGCTTCAGTGGCCTGAAAACCGCGGTGCTGCGGCTGGTGCAGCGCCTGGAGCAGGAGCAGCAGCCGCTGCCGCTGGCCGACATCGCCGCCAGTTTCGAGCGGGTGGTGGTGGATGTGCTGGTGGATCGCAGCTGCCGTTGCGCCCTGGATCAGGGGCTGGACACCGTGGTGCTGGTGGGCGGGGTGGCGGCCAACCGCCGCCTGCGCCGGACCATGCAGGACCGTTGCGATGCCCTCGGTCTGCAGTGGCGTGTCGCTCCCCTGGCCTACTGCACGGACAACGCCGCGATGATCGGCGTGGCGGCCGCGGCTCGCCTGGCCGGCGGGGCCTGCAGCGACTGCGATCTGGGGGTTTTGGCAAGGCTGCCGCTCGAGCAGGCCGGCAGCCTTTACGAAACACGGTCAGGTCGTTAATCCCTTTAGAGTGATTTCAACTCTGTCTTGGGACGAGAACAGATGGCCCCTGCTGAGATCAGCGAGAACCGGCTCGAGCCCGTCGATGTCGATCCCCAGGAACTGAATGCCTGGCGCCGTGGCTTCACCCCCCAGGCGGAGATCTGGAACGGACGTCTGGCCATGCTGGGCCTGTCCCTGGGCCTGGCGAGTCTGCTGCTCATCCGCCTGGCCACTCGCTCCTGAGCTTCAAGCCATGGCGTCAGCTGAGCGGGCTGCGTCAGCTGATCCGGCCGCGCAACGTCTGGGCCAGTTCGTTCGGCTTGAGACTGTGGGAGAGGGCCTCCCGGGGGGCCACCGTCCCAGCCTCCACCAGGGCTGCAAGCGACTGATTGATGGTTTGCATCCCATCGAAGGCACTGCGCGCCATGATCTGCTCCACTTCATCGAGATCCCCCCGCTGGATGTAGTCGCGGCAGGCTTCGGTGTTGACCAGCAGATCGTGATAGGCGGTGCGCGTTCCATCCCGGGTGCGGATCAGCCCCTGGGAGATCACCGCCAGGAGGGATTCCGCCAGCTCCCGGCGCATCTGCTCCTTGCTCTGCGGATCGAACAGGCCCATCACCCGGTCCACCGAGCGCACCGCTGAATTGGTGTGGAGGGTGCCGAAGACCAGGTGGCCGGTCTGGGCTGCTTCGAGGGCGGTGGAGAGGGTGTCACGATCGCGGATCTCACCGATCAGGATCACATCGGGATCTTCCCGGAGAGCCGCACGCAACGCCGTGTGGAAGCGCTTGGTGTGATGTCCCACCTGCCGCTGACGGATCAGGCAGGTGCGGCTGGTGTGCACGAATTCCACCGGATCTTCGATCGTGATGACGTGCTTGGCGACGGTTCTGTTGATCCAGTCGATCATGGCCGCCAGGGTGGTGCTCTTGCCGCAGCCTGTTGGACCGGTCATCAGCACCAGCCCTTTCGGATAGGTGGCCAGCTCTTTCAGAACCGGCGGCATGGCCAGCTGATCCAGGCTCGGCACCTCCAGGGGGATCAACCTCAGCACCATGGCGGGCCCGCGCACGCTCTCCAGCAGGTTGATGCGGACTCGCGCAAAGGGAAAGGCGTGGGCCCCATCGAAGTCGAGGCACTGCTGGAAGTGATCCAGATCGCTGGCCGGGAGGATTTCCTCCAGCCAGCGCTGGAATTGCTCCCGATCGGTGATGGGCCAACCCGTGGGCAGGATGACTCCCTGGCCTCGGTAGCGAGGGGATTCACCGACCCCGAGATGCACATCGGAGTAGCCCCTGGCGTCGGCGATCGCCACGATCGCTTCCAGGCTGGACGGCAGATCGCCGAAGCTGGCTCGCCCCACTTCCGGCATGGAAGGCACGGAAGCTTCCGTCGAGGGTGCCGGCGGAGGTGGGGGAGGCCGCCTGACGGCAGTGGACTCGACCATGACCTGTGGGGCGCTGCTGCTCTCGAGCGGGTTCACGGTCCAGGGGCGTCCATCGCTCTCAGCATTGCTCGAAACTCAGCCCGTGTCACCAAGCGCCTCAGGGCCACTTCCCTAGGATCCCAGCCACCGCCTCGCCCCCTTGACCGCCACCGCACCGCTCGTGAGCATCGTGCTGGGCACCCGGCCTGAAGCGATCAAACTGGCACCGGTGATCCTGGCGTTCCAGCGTGATCCGGGCTTCCGCACCCGGGTGGTGCTCACCGGTCAGCACCGGGAGATGGTGGCTCAGGTGATGGATCTGTTCGGGCTCACCCCCGATCGCGACCTGGCCCTGATGACCCCGAAGCAGACCCTCACCCATGTCACCTGCGCGGCTCTCCAGGGCCTGCGTGAGGAGTTTCTGGAGCATCGCCCCGACCTGGTGCTGGTGCAGGGCGACACCACCACCGCCTTCGCTTCAGCCCTGGCCGCCTTCTATGAGCAGATCCCCGTGGGTCACGTGGAGGCGGGGCTGCGCACCGACAACCTGCTCGATCCCTTTCCGGAGGAGGCGAACCGTCGCCTGATCTCCCAGGTGGCCCTGCTGCACTTCGCCCCCACCACGGTCTCCGAGGCCAACCTGAAGGCCTCAGGTGTGGTGGGGGAGATCCTGGTCACAGGCAACACCGTGATCGATGCGCTGCTGCTGATGGCCGCTCAGGCCCCCCTGCCGCAGTTCCCCGGGCTCGACTGGGAGCGACAGCGGGTGATCCTGGCCACCGTTCACCGCCGCGAGAACTGGGGGGAGCGGCTCACCAGCATCGGCCAGGGGTTCCGTCAGCTGCTGGACAGCCATCCCGACACGGCGCTGCTGCTGCCCCTGCACCGCAACCCCACGGTCCGGGAGCCCCTGCAGGAGCTTCTGGGCGATCATCCCCGCGCCCATCTCTGCGAACCGCTCGACTACGACCAGCTGGTGGGGGCGATCCGGGGCTGCACTCTCCTGCTCTCCGATTCCGGTGGTCTGCAGGAGGAGGCACCGGCCCTGGGCAAGCCCGTGCTGGTGCTGCGGCGCACCACGGAAAGGCCGGAAGCGGTCACGGCTGGAACCGCGCGGCTGATCGGCACCGCCAGCGAGTCGATCGTGAACGAGGCCAGCCGCCTGCTCGAGGATCCCCAGGCCTACGAGGCCATGGCCCAGGCCCACAACCCCTTCGGCGATGGTCAGGCCAGCGGTCGGATCCTGGAGGCCAGCCGCCGTTTCCTCAGCGGAGGCCGGAGCTGATCGGTGGCCCCGGACGGATTCAGGACCCCCGTTTCTTCGCCCAGGGGGGCAGGTCGATGAACACACTTGTGCCCTCCTCGAGACCGGAGATGATCTGTGTGTTGCGGCCACTGCTCGAGCCCAGGGTCACCGGCTGAAAGCGGGGCTGGTTGTCCTTGCCCACCAGCAGGACGCCCGGCCGTCCTTCCTCCGTGACGACCGCCACCGTGGGCACCAGGGTCTGTGGGGGGAGGCTGCCGGTCTGAAAGTCGATGTCGGCCGTCATGCCGATGCGCAGCAGATTGTTGGGATCGCTGAGGCTGAGTTTCACCTCGAACGACGTGACGTTGTTGTTCTTCACCGCCCGCGGAGCCACCTTGACCACCCGGGCGGCGAATCGCTTGTCGGGAAAGGCATCCACCCGCACACTGGCGGTCTGGCCGACGCTGATCCGGCCGATGTCGTTCTCGGGCACCTTGGCGACCACCTCCAGCCCCTGGGCCAGCTCCACCACCGAGGAGCTGGATGCGCCGGCGTTCGCCGAGGCGGACGTGGTGGGAGTCACGAAGGCACCGGGATCGGCGAATCGCTGGGTGATCACCCCGTCGAAGGGAGCCCGGATCGTGAGCTCATCACGTTCCACCGTGCGCTGGTTGAATCGTTTGCGCGCCACGTCCAGTGAGGCCCGGGCCGTGAGGGCTCGGGTTCGGAAGGAGACGATGTCGTCTTCGCTGATGGCCCCCTCATCGAACAGCTTGAGACGGCGTTCGTAGTCGGAGCGGGCGCGGCTCTCCTCCGCCTCCGCAAGGCGCACCTGGGCCCCCAGTTCCAGCTCCCGCTGGCGCAGGTCACCACTGTCCATCAGGGCGATCGGCTGGCCCCTGGTCACCCGGTCGCCTTCATCCACGAACAGCGACTCCAGAACCCCGCCGCGCTTGGGGCTCACGTTGACGCTGCGGCCTGCCTCCAGCTCGCCGCTGGCGCTCACCACCCCCGGCAGGGAGCCGCGCTTGGCCACGACGGTGAAGTCAGCCAGGTTGCTGCGCTTGGCGGCCTGGCGCTGCCTCTGCCAGAGAGTCACGCCACCCACCACCAGCAGCAGGGCCGCGGCTCCGGCCGCCAGCCGCCGCCGCCAGCGGTGGCGGGGAGCCAGGCCTCCGACTCCGGTCGCCGTGGTCACGCCGGGAGACAGCGCAGCTTCCGGCAGCTTCGGGGCTGGGGGTTGTTCGAGCATCCGCGTGGCGATGGCCGTGCTCCGTTCACTGAGACCAGTCTTCCTGGTGGGGCTTCCAACTGTGGCCCCCAGTGTCTGGAGGACCCCCGTCTAGATTTCGCTCCATGCTCAAAGCCGGAATCGTGGGGCTGCCCAATGTGGGCAAATCCACCCTGTTCAACGCCCTGGTGGCCAACGCCCAGGCCCAGGCGGCCAATTTCCCCTTCTGCACGATCGAGCCGAATGTGGGCGTCGTGGCGGTACCCGATCCGCGGCTGAAGATGCTTTCGGATGTGTCCAGCTCCCGTGAGATCGTCCCCACCCGGGTGGAGTTCGTCGACATCGCCGGCCTGGTGAAAGGTGCCAGCCAGGGAGAGGGGCTGGGCAACAAGTTCCTCGCCAACATCCGCGAGGTCGACGCGATCGTGCACGTGGTGCGCTGCTTCGAGGACGATGACGTGATTCACGTGTCCGGGGCTGTGGATCCGGTGCGCGATGCCGAGGTGATCAATCTGGAGCTGGGGCTGGCGGATCTGGGCCAGATCGAGAAGCGCCGCGAGCGTTTGAAGAAGCAGGCGCGCACCAGCAAGGAGGCCCAGGCCGAGGATGCCGCCCTCGCGCGGATCCAGGCCGAGCTGGAGCAGGGCGGTGCCGCCCGCAACGTGGAGCTGAGCGAGGAGGAGGCGCCCATGCTCAGGCCCCTGGGGCTGCTCACCGCCAAGCCGATCATCTATGCCACCAACGTCTCGGAAGATGACCTCGCCGAGGGCAATCCCTTCTCCCGCGCCGTGGAGGAGCTGGCGCGCAGGGAAGGCGCCGAGGCCGTGCGCATCTCGGCCCAGGTGGAGGCGGAGCTGATCGAGCTGGGCGAGGCTGAGCGCGCCGATTACCTTGAGGGCCTCGGCGTGAGCGAGGGCGGGCTTCAGAGCCTGATCCACGCCACCTACCGCCTGCTGGGTCTGCGCACCTACTTCACAACCGGTGAGAAGGAAACCCGCGCCTGGACCATCACCGCCGGCATGACCGCCCCCCAGGCCGCCGGGGTGATCCACACCGATTTCGAGCGGGGGTTCATCCGCGCCCAGACCGTGGCCTATGCCCAGCTGGTGGAGGCCGGCTCCCTGCCCGAAGCCCGCAACCGCGGCTGGCTGCGCAGTGAGGGCAAGGAGTATGTGGTGCAGGAAGGCGACGTCATGGAGTTCCTGTTCAACGTCTGAGGGAACCATCCCCTCAGACGTTCACTCCGGGAGGGCTGCCCATGCTGCGACGGCCAGGGTCGGGCACAGGCGCTTCACGCCCACAACAGGCCCATCCCCGCTGGCCTGAATCGTTGCGTCTCAGGTCAGGGATCAGGACCATTCCAGTGCTGGAAGGTCCCGGAATGCCTGGCGGACGCCGGCGCTCCAGCCGGTGCTCAGGGCGGAGAAGTAGGGATCGCCTTCTTGGAAGCGGCGCCTTTGATGAATCGCCAGGCTGTCGCGCTCGTAGCAGATCAGGTCGATCGGCATCCCCACGGACAGATTGCTGCGCATGGTGGAATCGAAGGACACCAGCACACACTTGGTGGCGTCGGCCATCGTCGTGGCCGGGGTGATCACACGGTCGAGGATCGGTTTGCCGTATTTCGCCTCGCCGGTCTGCAGGAAGGGCGTGTCGTCGCCGGCTTCGATGAAGTTCCCTTCGGCGTAGATGCGGAACAGCCGCGGGGCTTCTCCCTTGATCTGGCCGCCCAGAATGAACGAGGCGTTGAATCTCACCGCACTGCCCTCGAGGAAGGGGGCATCGCGATGTTCGATCTCACGCATCACATCCGACACCAGCACGGCCACATCGAACAGGGTCTGGGCGGTCCACAGGGTCATGGCGCCATCGTCGCGGCTGGCCCGTTGCTTCAGCAGACTCACCACCGCCTGGGTGCCGGCCAGGCTGCCGGAACTGAGCAGCACGATCACCCGGTCCCCGGGCCGCTCGAAGGTGGTCATCTTGCAGAACCTGGCGAAATCATCGACACCGGCATTGGTGCGGGAGTCGGAGGCCATCACCAGGCCCTCGTCCAGCAGCAGGCCCACGCAATAGGTCACGGCCAGGTCATCACTCGGGGCGCTCCATTGTTGCGGCGGACCCGCTCCAGGGTCTGTGCCGGCGACGTCCCCGGCCAGGGGGGACAATGGCATCAGCTGCAGTGGCCGGTGATGCCCTCATCCCAGACGTCCCCCGCCAACGATCCGAACGCCGCTCCGAACGCCCCCGTTGATCCGGCCGCTCCGGCCGATCACCCCCACAACTTCGACGTTCAGAAGGAACTGCACCAGCGGATTCGCAATGATCCCGACTACGACGACTGGGAATACGGCACCGAGCCGCTCCCCCATGAATCCGAGGCCTGGATCCGTGCCCAGAAGGCCAGGGCCCAGGTCAAGGACTCCTGAGGGGGGAACGCCGTCGCTCAGGGCTGCGGTCGGGTCCGCCGTTGACCGGGGTGGGGATGGAAGCGGTTCAGCTGCCCCACCAGCAGCAGCCCCAGCAGACTCAGGAGTGTCATCAGCAGCCAGAGGCCGGCTCCATGCCGCTGGCTTTCCAGCAACCAGCCCCCGACCAGCGGGGCCACGAAGGAGCTGATCGCGAAGCACTGCGAGAACAGGGCCAGGGCCATCCCCTGGTGCGAGACCGGTGTGACCTCGATCACCGCTTCGCTGGCGGTGGGGAGGAAGGCCGCCGCCGCTGCCGCCAGGGGCACCTGGGCCAGCACCAGCAGGGAAAGGCTCTGCCAGCCCAGCGCGGAGAGGGCCAGCAACAGGCTGCCGAACGCAAAGCCCAGCAGGCTCCAGCCCAGCCCGAAGGACACCGGCCGCTCCCCCAGCCAGCGCCCCAGGGGCCACTGGAACAGCAGCAGCAGGCTGAGCTGGAGTCCCAGCAGCAGGGCTCCGAGGCTCTCGCTCAGCGGCGCACGCTCCAGACCGCCCCGCACCAGATCCAGAGGCAGGGCGCTCTGGAGCAGTGACACCATGCCCGTGGCCAGCAGCGTGACCCCCAGCAGGGGCAGCAGGGGTTTCACCCACTGGTGCCAGGGCAGGCGGCGATCCTGGTCGCCGGTGGGCGCCGCCAGGGGCAGGGGTGAGCGCAGCAGCAGGCTGATCACCACCGTCATGCAGACGATGTCCACCAGATAGATGCCGCGCAGGTGCCGGCTGCCCGCCATCAGGGCTCCCAGCAGCACCCCAAGGGCCACGCCGAGGGCATCACCGGTGCGCACCAGGGCATAGCCACGGCTGGTGGGCAGAGGCGGTGCGCTCAGGGGCACCGCCAGCTCGATGGCCGGCCAGTAGATCCCCATCGCTGTGCCCAGAAGCACTTGCCCCAGCACAAAGGCGGGGAAGGTTTCCGCAGTGAACAGTCGGCTGTCGGCCAGCACCGAGATCAGAGCCGCCAGCAGGACCGGCCGGGTGGTGCTGAGGCCACGGTCGAGCCACCAGCCGCTCAGCAGCCGCCCCAGGGTGCCGGCCAGTGCCGCGGCGGCCAGGCCCTGGCCCACTGCCAGGGCCGAGAACTGAGCCTGGTGGAACACCACCGGGGTGAGGTAGAGGATTCCCCCGGCCCCGAAGCTGCCCACCAGGCGGATCACGGTGAGTTCGCGCAGCGGCGCGGGAAACTGGAGCCACCAGATTGGTTGGCTTGCTCCTGCCTGCGGCTCTGTCACAACACGTCCGTCGGGGGCTGGCACTCCTGACCAGTCTGCTGGTGGGCTCGGTGGCTCCACGGCTGGTGGAGCCGGTCAGCGCGGCCGACCGGCTGGATGTGCAGCTCGATGGTCTCTCGCTGCCCCTCGATCTGCATCAGCTCGACGCCTGGAGCCGGGACCCGAAGGGCAGCCGCAATGAACTGGCCATCTGGCTCGAGCTGCTCGACCAGGGCAGCCGTGACGATCTGGTGACCCTGCTGCGATCACCCCTGTTGCCCGATCGGGGCTTCGCTCTGCAGTTGCTGCAGAGCTGGGCGGGGCGCCAGGTGCTGGAGGCGGTGGGAGAACTGTTCGCCGGAGGCAAGCCCGGCAGTGGCGTGCTGCTGCTCACCACCCTGCGGGAACGCCTGCAGCGGCCCGAGCCGATCCGGTTCGTGGACCTGCTGCTGGCGGTGCCCACCCCCCGGCTCACCCTTGATCTCGATGGGCTGCTGCAGCTGGCGGGGCTCTGGCGGCATCAGCTGGAGGAGCAGACCCTGGCGCTGGAGCGGTTGCGGGATCTGCCGCTGCGCAACCGGGAGGATTCGGAGACCAGTGCACGGCTGGCGGCGATTCAGCCTGACCCCAGGCCCAGGACCATCGCCCTGACGGTGGCCCACAGGTCAGCCCCCCTGGAGATTGAAGTGTGGCCGGCCGTCCCGCCACGCCAGGGCTCCTGGGTGGTGCTGATGCCGGGACTCGGGGGCAGCAGCGCCCAGCTCGGCTGGTTGGCCCGGGGCCTGGCGGCCCGTGGCTGGCCGGTGGTGCTGATCGAGCACCCCGGCAGCAACGAGACGGCGGTGCGCCAGATGCTTGACGGCCAGCGCCCCCCACCAGGGGCTGAAACCCTTCCCGATCGGCTGGCTGATGTCGAGGCGGTTCTGGCGGCGGAACGGCAGGGGCGGATCCCCCCTCTCGGCCACTCGGTGGTGCTGATGGGCCACTCCCTGGGAGGGCTTTCTGCGCTGCTGGCCAGCGGACTGCGCCCGGTCCCGGGGCTGGCTCGCCGCTGCGAGCGGGCTCTGGATGTGATCCCCCTGATCAACATCTCCAGGCTGCTGCAATGTCAGCTCCAGGAGGTGCCCCTGCCGGAGCCCGCAGGTGGCCCGCCAAGAGCCCTGGCCGCGGTGGTGAGCCTGAATGGCTTCGGCAGCCTGCTCTGGCCTGGCCGGGGTCTGGAGCATCTCAAGGCTCCGCTGCTGATCATCGGCGGCGGGCTGGATCTGGTCACCCCGCCGGTGAGCGAGCAGCTGGCGCTGTTCCTGCAGCACCGGGATCCTCGCAGCCGTCTGGTGATGGTGGACGGCGGGAGTCACTTTTCCGTGGTGCGCGTCAAGGAGCATGAGCAGGCTCTCTGGCGGCTCGGCGATGGTCTGGTGGGGATGGAGCCGGTGCGGGTCCAGGAGCTGCTGCTGAGCCTCACGTCCGATTTCCTGGCATCGGTGGACACGGCCATTCCGATGGCTCCGCAGCGGCGCAGCCGCGATGGCGTGACGGCCTACGTGCTCGATGGGCGCAGTGCCAGGCGATGGCGCGGCCGCATCGGCCCCTGAACGGGCTGCTCAGAAGCGGATGCGGGGATCCAGCACCGCCACCAGCATGTCCACCGTCACGCTCACCAGCACCACCAGGGCTGCCACCACCACCACGATCCCCTGCACGAGGGGGTAGTCGCGTTGCCCGATGGCCTCCTGCAGCCGGAAGGCGATCCCGGGCCAGGAATAGGTGACCTCGATCAGCAGAGCGCCGCCGATCAGCGAGGCCACGGTGATGCCGGTGATCGTGAGCACGGGCAGCAGCGCATTGGGGAGGGCATGGCGGAGCACCACCCGGGTTTCGCTGAGGCCGCGGCTGCGGGCCGCCTCCACGTAGTCGGAGCGCAGCACCCGCCGCAGGTTGAGCCGCAGGGCGTTGGCGAAGATGCCGCTGAGCAGCAGGCCGAGGGTGGCGGCGGGCAGCACCAGGTGCCGCAGGCTGCCAGCCAGCTGCTGGGGATTGGCGGCACGCAGACTGTCGAGCAGATAGAAGCCGGTGCCGCTGGGGGGCATCAGAGTGGCGGGGAAGCGCCCCCCCACCGGCAGCCAGCCCAGCCAGACGGCGAAGATCAGCTGGATGACCATCGCCGCCCAGAACGGCGGCAGGGCATAGGTGCCGATGCCGTAGAGGCGTCCGGCCAGGTCGAGCCTGCCCTCCGGGCGGGCGATGCCGCTAAAGCCCACCGCCAGCCCGAGAACCGCGGCGATCAGCAGCGCGCACAGCCCCAGCTCCAGGCTGGCGGGCAGGCTCTGGCGGATCACCTCCAGCACCGGGGTCTGGTTGGTGAGCGATTCCCCCAGATTGCCCCTGAGCAGATCAGCCAGGAAGTGACCGTACTGGGCGGGCAGGGGCTGGTCGAGGCCCAGCTGCTGGCGAAGGGCCTGCCGCGCCGCCTCCGGTGCCCGGGTGCCCAGCAGGGCGTCGATGGGATCCCCAGGGGCCAGCCGCAGCAGCAGAAACACCAGGGTGGCGATCAGCCAGAGCATCACAGGGGCCAGCAGCAGCCGGCTGCCCAGGTAGCCCAGCAACTGGCGGCGGCGGCTCATGGCGCAGGCCTCGAAGCGCTCGAAGCCGCAGGCCGCTGCTGGAGCCGGCTGAGCACGACGCGGCCGGAACCATCGAACTGCGGAGTGCTCAGCCCAGCCTGGGCCCAGGCCCTGGGCGCCACCAGCCAGACCGGGATGTAGGGGGCCGCGGCGGCGGTGTCCCGCTGCAGACGCTGGAGGAGCCTGATCCTCTCGGCCCCCTCCAGGCTCTGGCTCAGAAGCAGCTCCTCGTTCAGGCCAGGGCGGGTCCAGAAGCTGCCGCTGGAGGCACTGGGCCCTTCCAGACAGCGATGACCCACGGCCTTGTCACAACCCAGGAGCGGCTGCAGATAGTTGTCGGCGTCGGGGTAGTCGCCCATCCACTCCAGCAGGATCGAGGCGAAAGCTCCCTCGCCGAGCTGACGGTAGGCCGTGGTGGATTCCATCCCGTTCACCTCCAGGACGATGCAGTCCCCCAGATCCCGGCGCAGCTGTTCCTTCCAGATCAGGGCGAACAGCTTGTCGGCGGGGATGTTGGAGCGGAAGGTGAAGGGCAGGTTCAGCGTCCGGCCCCGGCAGTAGCCGGCCTGTTCGAAGAGTCGCCGGGCCTCCGCCGGGTCGTAGGCCGGCCAGGCCGTCGGTTCGGAGCCGCTCAGGCTGGGGGGCACCAGATCCCGCAGCGGCGGCCGCAGGCCATGGGTGACCCGCTGGCTGATCAGGTCGTGGTCGAGGCTGTGGGCAATGGCACGGCGCACCACGGGGTTCTTCAGGGGCGGCTGGTCGCTGAGCAGGGTCAGGTAGCCGATCTCAAGCGCGGGACCCACCCCTTCCAGGAGGCGGCCCTTCTGGGCGTCCTGGTGCAGCGAGAGCTGCTGGTCTCCCTCCAGGCTGGTGGAGAGCAGCACATCCACCTCGCCGCTGCGCAGAGCCCCGTAGAGAGCGGTGGAGTTGCTGAGGTTGACCAGGTCGAGACCGCTGTTGGCGGGACGCTCCCCCCAGTAGTCGGTGAAGGGCTCCAGCCGCTGCTGCTGGTCGGCGAAGAAGGTGAGCCTGTAGGGGCCTGTTCCCACGAAGCGGTCGTTGAGAAAGCGCTTGCCGTGACTTCGGTAGGCGGTGGGGGAGAGGGGGGTGAGACTGACGGCGCTCAGCAGCTGGGGCAGGGCGCTGAAGGGACGCCGCAGCCTCAGTTCCAGCTCATGGCTGCCGCTGGCGCGCACGGAAACGATGCGATCCCCCAGCAGGTAGCTCAGCTTGCCGATGGCCAGAAAGCGCTCCAGGGTGAACACCATGGCGGCGGCATCGAAGCGGGTGCCGTCGTGGAAGCGCACCCCACGCCTCAGCGGCACCCAGGCGGTGAGGCGATCAGGACTCATCCTCGGCAGAGCCGTCGCCAGACGGGGCTGCAGCTCCCCCCTGGCATTGATGGCGTAGAGGGGATCACCGACCGCGCTGATCAGCTGCAGGGCCCCGAAGCTGTAGGTGGCCGCCGGGTCTACTGAGTCGATCCTCGTGCGGCTGCCCACCACAAGCCTCCCCCCCGGACGTTGGGGCTGGCAGCCCAGCAGCAGCACCACCAGGGCGGCCAGCAGGGAGACCGAACGCAGCGGCTTCAGGCCAGGCAAAGCGTGCAGGATGCTCCCGGGTGCTCAGAAGCCCCCATTCAAGACCGAGACGGGCAGCTCCGGGACTGGGGAAGGTGATGAAGCTCCACCTGGCGGATCGACACCTCGAACACCGGAGAGCCGTGCCGTGCCAGGGGCCAGCGCCGCACCCAGCAGCGGTCACGGAGGGCATCCACACCGATCACCTGATACACCGTGTCCTGAGTCTGAGCGGTCTCGCCGATGGTCCAGGTGGAGGAACTCTCGCCGCCAGGGAGACCGGCGCTGATGGCCAGATCGGTGGCAAGGTGCACGCAGTCACCCTGATGAAGGGTCATGACGGTCGCGGGGTGGTGGGACGAACAGCTGCCCTGATCAGGGCTGGCAGGGAAAGCGGTCAGGGCTCGGTACCGGGAAGCGGTGAGGAGAGGTGATGGGGAACGTCCGTGATGGATTCAGGGTTTCGCAGGGACGGCTGAGCTGGCGTTCAGGCTGAACAACTGGAGGGGACCGATGAGGGCGTCCGCATCCGCGTGAAATTTGCGGAATGTTTCCATCTTGACTCTGCCCGCCCCCTGCCCGTCAACCATCGCGGCATGAGCACTCGTTCTCGACACCAGCAGGACTGCTGATGACCTCAGAGGGTGCGCAGGCATGCCGCCACGCTCTGGACTTCGCAGAGGGCCCTGATTGCGGCGAGTGCCGCCTGAAATCGGGCCTCCTCCACTTCGTGGGTGATGACCACGATTTCGGCCTGGCCGCCGCTGGCCTCCAGCTGCACGATCGACTGGATCGACACTTCCTCCTGACCGAAGCAGCTGCCGATCCGACCGATCACCCCGGCCTGGTCGTTGGTCTGCAGGCGCACGTAGTTGCGGTGGCTGGTGCGGGAGCTCTCCACCAGACGGCAGCGGCGCCAGCGGCTGGCCGCCAGCAGGGGATCCAGCCCGCCGCCGGAGCCGCCCACCTGGCGGATGCCGGCGATGTTGAGGATGTCGGCCACCACGGCCGAGGCGGTAGGCCCTGCCCCTGCCCCGGGACCGTAGAACATCACCCTCCCCACGGGATCTCCCTCGACCAGGATCGCGTTGTTGACCCCATTGACCACCGCCAGGGGATGATCGGCGGGCACCAGCGTCGGGTGCACCCGGACATCAAGGCATTCTTCGCCGTTGGCCTCTGTGCCCAGGTGCTGAGCCACGGCCAGCAGCTTCACCCGGTAGCCCAGCTGGCTGGCGTAGCCCACATCCCGCGCCTGAAGCTCACTGATGCCGGCGGTGGGAATCAATGAACGCTCCACGGAGCCGCCATAGGCCAGGCCGGCGAGGATCGCGATCTTGTCGGCGGCGTCATGCCCCTCGACATCGGCGGCGGGGTCAGCCTCGGCGTAACCCAGGCTCTGGGCCTCCGCCAGAACCTCGGCGTAGGCGGCCCCCTCATCCGTCATGCGGGTGAGGATGTAATTGGTGGTGCCGTTGATGATGCCGCTCACCCGCTGGATGCGGTTGCCCCCCAGGGATTGCTTGAGGGGCTCGATGATGGGAATGCCGCCTCCCACCGCTGCTTCGATCAGCACGTAAACCCCCTGGCGGGCGGCGGCATCGGCAATCTCCTCTCCATGGCGGGCGATCACCGCCTTGTTGGCCGTCACCACCGACTTGCCGGCGGCAATGGCCGCGAGGATCAGCGTGCGGGCAGGCTCCAGCCCGCCCATCACCTCCACGACGATCTCCACCGAGGGGTCGTTCACCACCTCGGCCGGGTCGGTGCAGAGCAACTCAGGAGCCAGGGTCACGGGCCGGGGCCGGTTCGGATCGCGTACGGCGATGCGCCGCAGCTCAAGCTCCGCCACCAGTGGATGGCGACCGGCCGGGGAGGTGAGGATCTCGGCGACACCGGCTCCCACCGTGCCCAGACCGAGCAAGCCGATGCCGATGGTCATGCCGATTGCGCCGCGAAACTGATGATCCTAGAAATCATTCCGCTGCCAGGCTCCTGGCCTGGGCCTGCATCATCTTGAGGATGTTCAGGAATCCATTGGCACGGGAGGGGGTGAGGCTCGCCTGCAGGCCCGTCTCGGCCAGAAAACCGGGGTCGAGCTCAGCAGCCTGGTCTGGCGAGAGTCCCTCCAGCCCAGCGATCAGCAGGGCCAGCAACCCCTTGGTGATCTGAGCATCCGAATCCCCTCGCCAGTGGAGCTTGCCATCGATCAGCTGCCCCACCACGTACACCTGCGAGACACAGCCCTTCACCTTGAACACCTCCTGACGGAATTCGTCGGGCAGCGGTTCGAGTTTCTTGGCCAGCCAGAGCACGTACTCGTAGCGGCGTCTGGGGTCACTGGTGCCCCGCAGGCGCTCCACGATCGCGTCGAGGCTTTCGCTGCCGGTGCTCATGAAGGGGGTCAGGGCGGAAGTGGCCCCAGTGTGGCGCTTGCCTTCAGCCGCGGCGGCGCCGCTGCACCGCCAGACCACCCACCAGAGCGCCCAGTCCGGTGATGCCGCCGATCAGCAGCATCGAGCCGTGCCGATGGGCCAGGTCCTGTGTGGGCTTCAGCCACTGACCGGAGCTGGAGCTGCTCACACGATCGAGCTGTGCCTGGCCCGAATGGGTGGGCAGCTCGAGAAAGTCACGGTGTCCGGGGCCCCCATCCACCTGCAGCTCCCAGTCTCCTTCGGCGCCCTTGGGCATGTTGAAACTGAGGCGCCCCTGGGCATCGATCCGACCCACCTCCAGGGGCTGGCCGCCATTGGGAGGCACCAGCCTCACCATGGCGGCCTTCACGGGCTCACCATTGGAGAAGCGGCTTTCGAGCATCAGCCCATCCCTCAGGGATTCCAGCCGATCCAGGCTTGATTCGATCGCATGGGCCTCGACCCTGCCTGGAGCTGCGACAAGCCCAACCAGGGTTCCCAGGACTGGGAGGGAGAGCAGGCTGCAGAGCCGTGCGAAGCGTGAAGTCGTCATCGGCAGAGCGTGGTCGCGTCCGAAAGGACAGGAGGCCAGGTTAGGGCGCCCTCAGGAGGCTGACCAGCGGCTGCCGGCGGCCTGGCCTTTGCCGGCCTGAACCATGCGGACCATGGAGCTGACCATCATCGAGAGGGCTTCACTCGGCTGAGAGCGGTGGCCAAGCTCCGCAGCCATCACCCGCTCGGGCACCGTGCCGGACCCGATCGCGGGGGCACCGACCCGCCGGGCGGGTGATGGGCGGGAGTGATCGAGGCTGAGATCCAAGGAAACACGGGGTCGCACCCGGGGATCCTGGCAAAGGATCGGCGCGGGGAGCATCACGCCGAGTCCCTCTCAACAGGTTGCAACCATTCGATCCCCCCGTCGCTGAGCCAGCCGTCGAACGGCACATCCCACGGATCCACCGGCAACCGCTCCACGGCGCAGGCGGCGGGAGCCACGATCAGGGCCGGCACCGATCGCCAGCGGGGATCGGCCCGCAACCTGTCGAACCAGCCGCCGCCATAGCCGAGCCGGAAGCCGCGGCGGTCGAACGCGAGGGCCGGCACCAGCAGCAGGC